>NZ_JBFBOC010000018.1:0-133958 GCF_040685975.1 Kitasatospora sp. NPDC086791
CCCGCCGCGCCCGCGACCTCGGCACCCTGCTGCGCAAGGTCCGCGAACTGCTGGCCGGCGGCTGCACCGCCGAGGAGGCGCTCTGGGCCAACGCACCGGTGCGGGCGCTTCCTGGCCTAGCAACGCTAGACATTCGAGCATCGACAGATCTAGCATTGCGCCAGAATCTAGCGGCGCTAGAAGGCACCGCACCGGATCCTCGGGAGGGAACATGCAGAACGCACTCGCCGTCGTCACGGTCGTCGTCGTCGGCCTGCTGGTGGGCGTGGAGTTCGCGGTGGCGGTCTTCGTCAACCCGATCGTCGACGGCCTGCCGCACAACGGCGGCCTCGCGGCCCGCAGCGCGGGAGCCCGGCTGCTCGGGCGGGTGATGCCCTTCTGGTACATCGGGTCGGTGGTCCTCGGTGTCGCCTGGTCCGCGGCGACCTGGGGCGACGCCGGGGCGGGGCTGGTCGCCGCGGCCGCCGGGCTGCTCGTCCTCAGCGTGGTGATGTCCGTCGCCCTACTCGTGCCGATCAACTCCCGGGCGGCGCACTGGACTCCGGAGAACGCCCCGGCGGACTGGCGGGAGCAGCTCGGCCGCTGGGACCGCCTCCACTACCTGCGGGTGGCCGTCATCGTCAGCGCGTTCGTCCTGCTCGTCGTCGCCCTCGCGTGAGGACCGCCGGAGGCCCCGAGCCGCGCCCCGAGCCCCGAGCCGGACCCCACACCAGGCACCAGGCACCAGGAAGCCTCGGGAGACCTCCGGGGGCGACGACGTCCGATTCGTTCAAGACCCGACGGGCACGCCCTGCCTAGCGTGGGGGCATGACCAGCACACCCGCACCACAGTTCGCCTTCATCGGCCTCGCCGTCTCCGACGTGGCAGCCTCGGTCGCCTTCTACCGGCGGCTCGGGATCGAGTTCCCCGAGGGCGTCGAGCAGGAGCCGCACGTCGAGGCCGAGTTGCCCGGTGGGCTGCTCCTGGTGCTCGACGCCGAGTCCACCATCCGCTCGTTCCACCCGGCCTGGCAGCCGCCGACCGGCGGCGGGCGTACCGCGCTGGCGTTCCGCTGCCAGAGCCCCGCGCACGTGGACGCGCTGTACGAGGAGCTGACCGGCGCCGGATATTACGGGGAGCTGAAGCCGTGGGACGCCTTCTGGGGCCAGCGGTACGCCGTGGTGCACGACCCGGACGGCAACGGGGTCGACCTGCTCGCCCCCCTTTCCTGATCGACCGTCAATTCGTCAGTAGCGCGGTCACCGTCATGCCAGCCAACTCCCGCACGTCGCGCGCCAGATGGGCCTGGTCGGCATAGCCGGCCCGAACCGCCGTCTCGGCGAGCGGGACGCCGGAGCGGGCCAGGGCGAGGGCGCGCTGCATGCGCAGGATCCGGGCGAGCGTCTTGGGGGCGTAACCGAAGGCGGTCAGCGAGCGGCGGTGCAGTTGGCGCGCGCCGAGGCCGACCGCCTCGGCCGTCTCCGCGACCGGACGACCGGCGGCGAGCGCGGCGGCCACGGCCCGGATCCGCGGGTCCTCGGGCTGCGCCTCGGCCGCCAGGCGCAGCGCCAGGGCCTCCAGTGCGGCGGCCGGGTCGGGGTCCGCGTCGATCCGTTCGGTGAGGCGCCGCACCTCGGCGCCGGGCCGCAGGTCGGACAGGTCGACCCGGCGGTCGCGCAGCTCGTGCGCGGGGACACCGAGCAGGGCGGGCGCGGAACCGGGGCGGAAGCGCACGCCGGTCCACGGGCCCGACAGGCCCGGTCCGGGGCGGAAGGCCCGGGTGTCCGGGCCGGCGACGAGCAGCCGCCCCGGCGTCCAGAGCAGGTCCATGCAGCCGTCGGGCAGCACGGGCCCGTCCGGGTCGCCGCCCGGACGCCGGACGGCGGCCCGCTTCGTCCAGACGATCGCACCGGGCACCCGGGACGCGCGCTCCACGTACTCGGAGGACATGGGGCGAAGGCTACGCGCCCGCGCCGGGGAGCGCCCGGGCTGCCGGAGCCGCCGGGGCCGCCGGGGCCTCCGGGGCCGCCGGGCTGCCGGGCTGCCGGGGCTGCCCCGCCGGATCAGCGCTCGTTGAGCGCCTGCACCTCCGCGTACCCCGGCACCGGCCCGACCGGCTCGCCCGCGGCCACGGCGGCGGCCGTCGCCACCGCCGCCGCGAGC
This sequence comes from Kitasatospora sp. NPDC086791, assembly GCF_040685975.1. Classification (NCBI taxonomy): domain Bacteria; kingdom Bacillati; phylum Actinomycetota; class Actinomycetes; order Kitasatosporales; family Streptomycetaceae; genus Kitasatospora; species Kitasatospora sp. NPDC086791. The sequence continues at coordinate 2,144 of NZ_JBFBOC010000018.1, forward strand.
GCGGAGCGGTACAGCAGCGACCCGAGACTGACCCGGGCCACCCCGAGCGAGGCCAGCTCGGCGAGGTCCGGGCCGGCCGGCGTCCAGAGGATGTTCAGCGGGACGGCGACAGCGCCGACCACCCGGGCGATCGCCGCCGGATCGGCCAGCCCGGGGACGAACACACCGTCCGCGCCTGCCCGTCGGTACGCCTCCAGGCGCCGGAGGGTCTCCGTCTCGGTCTCGTTCTCCGTCTCGGCCTCCGGCTCGGGGGCGCCCTGCGCGCACCAGTAGGTGTCTGTACGAGCGTTCACGAACAGCTCCGGCACAGCCGCCTTCACCGCCGCGACCTTCGCCGCGTGGACGGCGACCGGTGCCAGCGTGCCGTCCGCCCGGCCGTCCTCCAGATTGATCCCGACCGCCCCGGCCTTCGCCAACTCGACGGCCAGCGCGGCGACTTCGTCCGGATCGTCACTGAAGCCGGACTCCGCGTCGACGCTGAGCAGGAAGCCGCCGGGCCCGAGCCGCCGGGCCAGCCGTACGGTCTCCGCGCGGGTGGCGGCCGCGCCGTCGGGCAGTCCCGCCGCGGCCGCGACGCCCAGGCTGGTGGTGCCGATCGCGGCGTGGCCCGCCTCGGCGAGGGCGACGGCCGAGGCGTGGTCCCAGGCGTTGGGGAGCAGCAGCGGCCGGCCGGGGCGGTGGTGCAGGGCGGCGAAGGGGGTCATGGTGGGGTCTCCGTGGTTCATCTGTCCTCCGTGGTTCGTCTCGTACCGGCCGCACGGGCTCATCCGCGGTCCCGCGCTCATGCGCCACCGGCTCCGGCTCCGGCTCCGGCTCCGGCTCCGGCTCCGGCTCCGGCTCCAGAAGCGGAACACCGCAGGTCCCCCACCGAGTCCGCGTAGTACCCGGAGCCCGCGACGTGGTGGACGATCCGCCGGAAGCTCCAGCCCGTACCCGGCGAGTCGTCCAGGTGCGCGTCCGGCAGCGCGGCCACCCGGCGGGACCAGATCCCGGCCAGCCGGGTGAGGCGGCTGCGCGCCTCGTCCACGTCGGCCGCGGTGAACGGGGCGAGGTCGGCCGGGGTGGTGACGCCGGAGGCGTGCCAGTGGTCGGGCTCGGTGGGCTCGCCGGACAGTCGGGCCTCCCACTCGGCCAAGTGGTCGAGGAGATGGTCGGTGACGCGGCGGACCGCCTTGTGCGGCGTGTAGGTCCGCCCGTCGGCGTTGGCGATCGGACGGCCGTCCCAGGCGGTCCAGGTGGCCGCCAGCGTGAGCACGTGGTCGACCATCTCCGGTACCAGCACGGCGAGTTCAGCCGTTCCGGCGCCGCTCCCGACCGGCGCGCCGGAGTCCACCGACCCCGCGCTGACTGACTCCGGGTCCACCGGATCCGAGTCCAGGTCCGCGGGATCGGAGGCCCCGTACAGGATGCCCTCCGCGATGACCAGCGCGTGCGAGCGCCCCGGGCAGATCCGGGGCGGCGCGCCGAAGCTGAGCGCCACACCCTCGGGCGCCTGCGCCTGCGCGGCCCCGACGTCCAGCACCACGTGCGTGCCCACCGGTACGGCCACCCCGCCGACCTCGGTCGCCCGGACGGCGAGGCGGCGCATCACCCGCAGCGGCGGGTCCTCGCGCAGCGCGCCGGCCGGTCCGTCCCCGTTCCGTCGGGCGTGCTCGACCAGTGCGGCGGTGGCGTCGCAGGCCTGGACGAGCAGGCCGATCCGGTTGGCGGCCGTCTCCTCGTCCGGGTCACCCATCGCGGGCAGCAGCCGGGCCACCGCCGCGTCCGCCTCCGGGTCGTCCGGCGCGTCCGCGAAGTACGGCCGGGCGACCGTCGCGACATCCCGCGCCACGGCCTCCGGGTCCGCCAGGCCGAGCGCCGCCGCCAGCACCCGGACCACCCGCAGCCGTGTGTCGGGGTCGAAGCCGCCTGCGGCGGCGACCCGCAGCGCGGCCGGGTCCAGCCGCTCCAGGTCGGCCAGCACCAGCGCCCGACGCCGGGCGTGCGACCCACCCGAGCTGAAACGGGCGACGGTGGCCCGCAGCCAGGCCACTCCGGCGGGCCCGCCGGGGGCGACGGGCGCCGCGGGCAGCGGGACCAGCGCCGGGTCGGCCAGGGCCGCCGTGACGTCGCCGTAGCGGGAGAAGGTCATGGGTGCGGGGCCGGAGATCACCGTCGGTTCGCTCATGCCGCCATCGTGGCCCCGGGTCGTTTCGGCCCCGCCCGAACTGTGCCGGAGCGACCATGGAGCCATGCCCCCGCAACCGCCTCCCACCCCTCCCCCGACTCCCGGCACGACCGGCCCGACCCGTCCGACCGGCCCGCCCCGCCCGACCCGCCCGGCGCGGCACACCGATCACGGCGGCGCGGCGCTCGCCGCCCTCGCCGCCCTGTTCGCCGACCCCACCCGCGCCGCCTTCTGCTCCGCGCTGCTCGACGGCCGCGCCTGGACCTCCGGCGAACTGGCCCGGCACGCACGCGTCGCGCCGTCCACGGCCAGCGAGCAGCTGTCCCGGCTGATCGCGGGCGGCCTGCTGGCCGAGGAGCGACAGGGCCGGCACCGCTACGTCCGGCTGGCCACGCCCGCCGTGGCCACCCTGATCGAGGACCTGACCTCCTTCGCCGAGACCGGCGGCAACGGCCCGTCCACGCCCCGCACCCTGGGCGAGGCGACCCGGTTGAGCGCCGAGGCCCGCGCCCGGACCTGCTACGACCACCTGGCCGGGCGCCTCGGCGTGGCCGTCGCCGACGCCCTGCTCGCCCGCGGCCTGGTCGCCGACGAGGCCGGGCTCGCCGTCACCGAGCGCGGCCGGGACTGGCTGGCCGCGCAGGCGATCGAGCTGCCGCCGCGCGCGGGCCGACGCGGCGGACGCCCGGTGGTGCGGAGCTGCCTGGACTGGACGGAACGCCGCAGCCACCTCGGCGGGGCACTGGGCGCGGCGCTCTGCCGGACCGCCCTGGACCGCGCCTGGGTGGACCGGATCGGCTCCGGCCGGGCCCTGCGGGTCACCCCGGACGGCGGGCGGGCGCTGCGCGAGCTGCTCGGCGTGGAGATCCCCTGACGGCCCCCTGACGGCCCTCAGCAGCCCCGAGCCCTCCATGCTTGCGGCCGCCCGCCCCTCACCCCTCCGACCTGCCCTCACCCCATCGACTTCGCCCCGTCCAGCGACTCCCGGATGATGTCCGCGTGCCCGGCGTGCTGCGAGGTCTCGGCGATCAGGTGCAGCAGCACCCGCCGGGCCGACCAGGTCGCACCCGGCTCGAACCACGGCGCCGGGGGCAGCGGGTGGGCCAGATCGAGGTCGGGCAGGGTCCGGACCAGCTCGTCCGTCCCGCGCGCCACCCGCTCGTACTCGGCGAGCAGCCCGGCCAGCGTCTCGCCCTCGGCCATCCGGAACTGGGCCGCCCACGCCTCGGCGGCGCCGGCCCCGCCCGGGTCCCCGTCCCCGGCCCGCATCGCCTCCGCGCCGCCGGTCATGAACCGCGCCCAGCGCGCCTCGACCGCCGCCACGTGCTTGATCAGGCCGCCGAGGCAGAGCGCGCTGACCGTGGTCCGCTCGGCCGCCTGCGCGTCGGTGAGGTCACGGACGGTGCGCCGCAGCAGGTCGCGGTGCTTGTCCAGCGTCTCGACGAGCTCCTCGCGCTCGCTCATCGGACGCACCCCGACAACAGGACACCGCGCGGGCCCTCCTCCGCCGACGGCGCACCGCCCCGCACGCGCTCCCCCGACGGCCGCGCCCCCATCAGACCTCCACCGTGTTCGGCTGCTCGCCGACCGTCCGTCCGAGGTCGATCAGCCCGAAGGCCGCGCCCTGCGGGTCGCCGACCGCCGCGAACCGGCCGAACGGGCTGTCCATCGGCCCGAAGTACACCGTGCCGCCGCGCGCCGTCAGCCGCGCGATCGCGGCGTCGGTGTCGTCCACGGCGAAGTAGACGCTGATGTACGAGGGGGCCTCGGGCGGCAGGAAGTCGCCCTCCGCTCCCATCCGGCCCAGCACCGGCCGGTCGCCGACCTGGAACATCCGGTAGTCGAACTGCTCGGAGTCCATCTTCCGCACGCCGTACGGGAAGACCGCCGGGAAGAAGACGTCCGCCTTCCCGGGTTCGCGGGTCACCAGTTCGGCCCAGCTGTACGCGCCGGGCTCGCCCTGCTTCTCGAAGCCCTCGTGGCGCCCGGCCTGCCAGACACCGAACACCACGCCGCCCGGGTCCTTGGCGATCACCATCGTGCCGAAGTCTCCGACCTGCATCGGCCCCATGACCACCTCGCCGCCGTTGGCCCGGATCCGCGCGGCGGTGGCGCCCGCGTCCGGCGAGGCGAGGTACAGGCACCAGGCGGACCGCACCTGCTCACCGGACATCGGCGGGACGACCGCGGCGACCGCCTTGCCGTCCGAGTACGCCTGCGTGTAGTTCCCGAACTCCGACGAGCTCTCGCCGAAGGTCCAGCCCAGCACATCGCCGTAGAAGGCCTTCGCGCCCTCCACGTCGGTGAACATCGCGTCGGCCCAACAGGGTGTGCCCTCAGGTAGCGCAGCCATCTCTCTGCCCTCGTGTCCGGCGAAGTGCGCGCGCCGGAAGGCGCACGCCGACCCCCGATTCGCCAGCCTAGCCACGACGCGGCGCACCCGCGCGGGATGGCCCGCACGGGTGCGCCGGATGCTCACCTGCCGTCGCGACCACCCCGGCTGGTCCGGGCGCCCCGGCCGCTGTGCCCGCTCAGTGCTCCGGCACCGCCGCGCTCAGCGGCGGCCGCAGCGAGGCCGTGCCGAGCCCGGTCGGACCGAGCGGCACGGCCGGCACGGAGGACACCGACGGGGCGGAGGACACCGACGGCACCGACGGCACGACGGGCGTCGACGCCGCGGCAGCCCGCCGGGCCTCCGCCGCAGCCGCCAGGTCCCGCTCCGCCCCGAAGTGCCGCCGCAGGTCCTCCTCGCCGTACCGGCGGCAGCCCTCGTGCCAGTTCAGGATGCCCGCGAGCCAGTTCTCCAGCTCCACCACGTAGCCGTCGAGCACCTCGCGCACCTCCCCGTCCAGCCCGAAGTCCTGGTACATGACCGGGAGTTCCTTCTGCGCGACGTGCTGGAACTGGCCCAGGCGCGAGTGCATCAGGTCGTCGACGATCCGGACCGCCGCCGGGTAGTCGCAGTCGAAGAAGTTCTGCACCACCAGGACGATGTTGTGCAGCTCGCCCTCGTACTCGATCTCCTTCTGGTACGAGAAGACGTCGTTCATCATGGCCGCGTAGTCCATGGCGGAGTTCTCCAGCGCGCGCATCGAGCCGTGCCGGTACACCTCCGGCGGCACCACCTGGCCGTGGCCGAGCCGGCACAGGCTCGCGGTGAGGTCGGCACCGAAGGTGTCGCGGCGCATCTCCAGGTAGTCCACCGGGTCGGGGATCCGGTTCTGGATCAGGTTGGCGAGCTCCCAGACCCAGCTCGCCGTCATGGACTCGACGGACGTGCGGAACCGGCTCCTGGCGTCGACGGTCATCGGTCCGGCGGTGCGCTCCCAGAGATCGGCGAGGCCGCGTTCCAGCGCGTTGGCCGGCTCGGGCGCGGGGCTGCCGTCCACCGGCATGAACAGCCCGAGCCGCTCGGTGGCGCGCTTCGCGCCGGCCAGGTCGCGGGTGCGCCCGAAGACCGCCGGATAGTAGTCGTCGGCCCAGGTGCCCCACGCCAACCAGGCGGAGCTGACGTCGAGTTGGTCGGCGGTGGCGTCCGGGTGGATGCCGGCCGCGCAGAGCGCGAGGTCGTAGTCGCGCATCGACTCGGCGTCCCAGACGCCGGAGCCGGGGATCGCCGGGTCCGCCGCCAACAGACCCATCCGCCCGGCCCACTCGACCACGCGCTCCCGGGCGCCGTCCAGGTACGGGCTCAACGTGAGGGTGAACGGCAGCTCGAACTCCGGGAGCCGGGACGGACCGACGGCCTGGAACGGCACGTGCCCGTGCGAGCGCGCCCGCCGCTCGGCCGGGCCGGCCGCGCCCTTCGCCGCGCCCTCGGCCGCACCGACACCGGCCCCGACGCCCCCGGCCCCCATGGCCCCGCTGCGCAGGATGTCCAGCGCCGAGGTACCGATCCCGCCGATCGCGTACTGGTCCCACCGGTTACCGGCGCCCGGCACCCCCGACAGCCCCGGCAGCGCACCGCCCGACCCCGGCGCCACCTCCCCGCCCGAACCGGCCGACGCCCCGCCGCCGTTCATGTAGCGGCTGGAACGCATGTGCCACTCGTGCCCACCGGACTGCCAGTCCTGCAGGCCCTTGACGTACGCCATGACCTTCGCGCGGCCCACCGGGTCGAGCCCGGTCTCCGCGAACAGCACCGGCAGTTCGGTGAACACGGTGTTCTCGAACTGCTGGAGCCGCGAGGTGAGCAGGTCGTTGACCGCCTCGGCGGCCTCCTGGGTGCTGCACTCCAGGAAGCGCTCCAGCACCAGGACGCCGTTGCTCAGCTCACCCTCGTCCTCCACCTCGCGCTGGTACGAGAAGATGTCGTTGCGCAGGTGCACGCCGTCGGAGAAGGCGTCCATCAGCACCCGCAGCGCGCGCGAGCCCGAGACCTCCTTCGGCACCTCGGCGTCGGCGGCGTACTCGACCAGTTGCGCGGACCACGGCGCGCCGCCGACCTTGCGGCGCATCTCGATGTACTCGACCGGGTTGGCCACCCGGCCCGCGTCGATGTTGGAGAGCTCCCAGAGCGACTCGTCGAGCAGGTTGCGGGTGCTCTCGGCGAACCGGGCCCGCCAGTCCTCGCCCATCGCCGGCACGGTGCGCCGCCAGAGGTCGGCCAGGCCCGCCTCGACCGGGTTCTCCGGTTCGGGCACCGGGGCACTCGGGTCGGCCGGCATGAACAGCGGCAGCCGGTCCAGGTGCGCCTTGCCCGCCTCCCGGTCGTTGGTGCGCTTGTACATGTCGAGGAAGTGGTCGTCGAAGAAGAAGACCCAGACGTACCAGTCGGTGACCAGCGACAGCACCTCGGCGGCGGCGTCCGGGTGGGTGTAGGCGCAGAGCAGTCCGTAGTCGTGGGCGTCCAGGTCGGCCTGTTCCCAGATGCCGGAACCCTCCAGCATGCCCATCTCCCGGGCCCAGCCGGTGGAATGGGCCCGCGCCTCGTCCAGGTGGGGGTTGAGACGTGCCGGGTGCGGCACGTAGAAGGACGGCAGTTCGAACGGCTGGGTCACGGCGGGCGAGCCTTTCTGGACGCGTCGATTGGACCAAGAATGACCCGCGACCCGGAGGCCGCACCGGCACAACAGAAACAGTCATATGAAATGACCAGGCCACTCGAACCTCAGCTCGAACTCCCGCCCGGACGACCACCCGGACGACCACCCGGACGACCACCCGGACGACCACCCGGCCCCGGATCGTACGGACGGCCCGAGCCCCACCGCCCCTCCCGCCCCACCAGAACCACCCACCCGGCCGAGCGCACTCCATCCCCGCACGCGCCCCGATCCACCCCATCCCCCCCGCACCGCCCCCGGGCGCCAACTCCGCGCCGACGGAAGACGATCGACCAACGCCCACCCGACACCCCTGACGCGCCCGCCACCGCTCAGGCCGCCACCCCCAGGGCCGGCGACGCCGCCGCCGGAGCGAGGTAGACGAGCGGGAAGGCGACGTGGGCCCAGGCCCAGGCCCAGGCCCGGGCCCGGGCGCGGGCGACGGTGACGACGGCGCCGAGGACGGTACCGACGGTGTGGGCGGTGCGGGCGACGGACATCGAAGTGCTCCCCATTCGAGGGCTGTTCGGTTCGACACCCCTCCGACCCGGCACCCCCGACGGATGTGACGGGCACGGGCAAAAAATATTCCGCGCCGCGCCCCGGAAGCCCCAACAACCGCTCCGCCAACGAACAAAGCAGGTGCGGCAAGGCCTGGAACACCAAGACTTCCCCCGGTACGGGCGTGTTGACCGCCTCCCCCCTGGTTGCGTCCACCAGACTGGGCGCCGACCCGACGTCAACTCCGAGGAGGGCAAGCCCATGAACGTCACCGTGCGGCTCGCACAGCAGCCCGAGGCCGACGAACTGCTCGGACGGAGTGCGCTCGCCGCGCTCGTCGGCATGCTGCTGGACCAACAGGTGCCGATGGAGTGGGCGTTCACCGGCCCGCTGACCATCGCGCAGCGCCTCGACCGGGACGACCTGGACGCCCACGAGATCGCCACCTACAACCCGGAGGAGTTCGTCGCGCTCCTCTCCGCGAAACCCGCCGTCCACCGCTATCCGGCGGCGATGGCCAAACGGGTGCAGCAGCTCTGCCAGTTCCTCGTGGCGCAGTACGACGGCGACGCCGCCGCGCTGTGGAAGAACGTCCGCACCGGCAAGGAACTGCTCAGCCGGCTCAACGCCCTGCCCGGCTTCGGCAAGCAGAAGTCGCAGATCTTCCTCGCCCTGCTCGGGAAGCAGTACGGCGTCCGGCCCGAGGGCTGGCGCGAGGCCGCCGGCGCGTACGGCGAGGAGGGGGCGCACCGCTCGGTCGCCGACATCACCGGGCCCGAATCCCTCACCCTGGTGCGGGAGTTCAAGCAGGAGGTGAAGCGCGCCGCGAAGGAGGCCAAGGCCGCCGCCAAGCCCCGCACCACCACCCGGACGACGGCCGCGCCCGCCCCGACCGGCGTGCGCTGAGAACCGCTCGTCCCGCCCCGCCCCGTCGCCCACCGGTGTGCGACGGGGGCCCCGGCCGCGCCGCGCGACCGGGGCCCCACCTGGTGCTTCCGTCAGACCAGGACGGAGTCCCGCTGCCGCTCCCGCGCCCCACCGTCCTCGGCGCCATCCGCACCGGCACCGGCACCGGCGCCCGCCCCGCGCCGCCGCGGCAGCGCGAACATCAGCAGGAACACCACCAGCAGCACCCCCGCGACCCACCACAGCGCGTGCACGAAGGCCCCGCCGAAGGCCGTCCCGACCGCCTCCGGAGCGACCACGTCGTCCATCGCCCCGAAGAAGGCCACCGAGACCAGCCCGAGCCCGAGCGCGTTCCCCACCTGCTGCACGGTGTTGATCAGCCCCGAGGCCGAACCCGCGTGCCGGCGCGGCACCTCCGCCAGCACCGCGTCCGTGATCGGCGCGACGATCAGCCCCATCCCGAGGCCCATCACCACCAGCGGCAGCGCCATCTGCCAGGGCGAGATCGAGGTCCCGAACCGGTCGGCCTCCCAGATGTAGGTGAGCACGCCCGCCGCCATCACCAGCGCGCCCGCCTGCAACACCTTGCGCCCGAACCGCGGCACCAGCTTCTGCACCGAGAGCCCGGCCGCCGTGGAGACCGCGATCGAGAACGGGATGCCGGTCGTGCCGGCCTTGAGCGGGCTCCAGCCCAGGCCCACCTGCATGTAGAGCGTCCAGACCAGGAAGAAGATGCCGAGCGCCACGCCGAAGGCCAGCTGCACGCAGATCCCGGCCGCGAAGGACTTCACCCGGAACAGCGCCAGCTCCACCAGCGGCGAGCCGTCCCGCCGCGTCTTGACCTTCTCGTACGCCACGAACAGGGCGAACACCGGCAGGCTGCCGGCCATCGACAGGTACCCCCAGAGCGGCCAGCCGGCCTCCCGCCCGTGCGTCAGGGGGTAGATCAGCATCAGCAGGCCCAGGCTGGCCAGGAGCACGCCCACCAGGTCGAGCTTCAGCGCCTGGTCGGCCTTCGACTCGTCGATGAAGCGGCGGCCGAGCAGCAGCCCGGCGACGCCGACCGGCAGGTTGATCAGGAAGATCGGCCGCCAGGCCAGGCCGAACGCGTCCCACTCGGTCAGCAGCGCACCGATCATCGGACCGGAGACGGCGCCCAGTCCGACCACCGCGCCGAACATGCCGAACACCTTGCCGCGCTCCTCCGCCGGGAAGGTCGCGTGGATGATCGACAGCACCTGCGGCACCATCAGGGCCGCCGTCCCGCCCTGCAGCAGCCGGGTCGCGACCAGCATCTCCGGCCCGGAGGCCAGCCCGCAGAGCGCGGACGCCACGGTGAAGCCGCCGATCCCGATCAGGAACAGCCGCTTGCGGCCGTGGATGTCGCCCAGCCGCCCGCCGGTGATCAGCCCGATCGCGAAGGCCAGCGCGTACCCGCCGGTGACCCACTGCACGGCGCTGAAGGACGCGCCGGTGTCCGCCTGGATGCTGGGGATGGCGATGTTGACGATGGTGACGTCCACCAGGTCCATGAAGGAGGCCACCATCACGATCGCCAGCGCGATCCACCTCCGCCGGTCCGCTGTCCCCGGGTCCGTTGTCCCCAGACCGGCTGTCCCCCGGTCGGCTCCCGCCGCGTTCATTCCGTACTCCTCGACGTCTCGCTCTGACCGCTTCTCGACGTCCGCGACGGTAACGGCCATGTAGGTCAGCTCCTGTCCCAGTTCCTCCGGCATGCTGGACGGCATGACCGACACCCCCGCCCGGCTGCTGAACCTGCTGTCCCTGCTCCAGACCCCGCGCGAGTGGCCCGGCAGCGAACTCGCCGAGCGGCTCGGCGTCAGCCCCCGGACGATCCGGCGCGACATCGACCGGCTGCGCGACCTCGGCTACCCGGTGCAGGCCACCATGGGCGCGGTCGGCGGCTACCGGCTGGTCGCGGGCACGGCGATGCCGCCGCTGCTGCTGGACGACGAGGAGGCGGTGGCCATCGCGGTCGGGCTGCGGGCGGGCGCCGGACACGCGGTGGTCGGCATCGAGGAGGCCTCGGTCCGGGCCCTCGGCAAACTGCTCCAGGTGCTGCCGGGCCGGCTCCGGCAACGGGTCGGCACGCTCAACGCCGCGACCGTGCCGCTGCTCACCGGGGACGGCCCGACCGTCGACCCGGAGGACCTCACCCTGCTCGCCGGCGCCGTCACCAACCACGAACGCCTGCGCTTCGCGTACCGCGCCTACGACGGCACCGGCACCCGGCGACTCGTCGAACCCGAGCGGCTGGTCTCGGTCGGCCGCCGCTGGTACCTGGTCGGCTACGACCTGGACCGCACGGACTGGCGGCTGTTCCGGGTCGACCGGCTGAGCGAGCCCTTCGCCACCGGCGCCCGCTTCACCCCGCGCCCGCTCCCCGCCGAGGACGCCGCCGCGTACGTCGCGAGCAAGCTGCGCCGCCCGTCACCGGGCGGCACCGCCGTCGTCACCGTGGTCGCCACCGTGCACGCCCCCGCCGAACTGGTCCGGCAGCGCTTCCACCCGGGCGACTCCGAGATCGAGCCGGTCGGCGAGCACAGCTGCCGGCTGCGCTCCCGCTCCGACTCCCTGGACTGGACGGCGATGCGGCTGCTGTCGCTGGACCGCGCCTTCGAGGTGCACGAGCCGCCGCAGCTGCGCGAGCACCTCCGGCGGCTCGCCGAACGCGCCGCCCGCGCGGCGGGCCCGGTGGAGCCGGCGGATCGGGCCTGACCTCGGACTCCGCCCTCGGAGCCCGCCCTCGGAGCCCGCCCTCAGACCTCGACCCGGTACCAGCCGTCGCCCGACCGGAACCACAGCACGCCGTCCCGGCCGTAAGCCCGCTCCCGGTCGAGGTCCCCGAGGCCGTCCACCCGCTCCCGGCGGACCTCCCGCCAGCCCTTGCGGCTCTCCCGCTCGCACCGGACCAACTCGCCGCCCCGCTCCAGGAACACGGCCCGGTCCCCGGCGATCGCGAAGCCCATCGGCTGCCGGGCCGGCAGCCGCATGGCGACCGCTCTGCCGTCGCCCCTGCCGTCACCCCTGGCCCCGCCGGGGTCGATCCCGGTGAGGCGGCCGCTGTCCCCGTACCAGGCCAGCCAGGCCCGCCGCCCCTCGGTGGCGGCGGCGAGGCCCTCCGGCGGGGAGTCGCCCAGCGCGTTGAGGTCCGGCCGCCAGACGATCCGCCCGGCGGCGTCCAGCCCGAGCAGGCCACACCGGCCGAGCGGGTTCTCGCCGTAGTTGCCCTCGTCGCCGAAGGCCAGCCAGATCCGGCCGTCCCGGTCGGTGGTCAACGCCTGGATGTCGTCACCGAGTTGCAGTTCCCGGGCGGGCCAGCCGTCCGGCCCGAGAACCAGTCCGTTGCGCTCCCACCCGTCCGCCGACTCCTCGGCCCGGCGGCCGGCCAGCAGCACCCGCCCGCCCGGCAGCAGGCCGAGGAGGTCCGGCGAGACCCCGACCCCGGTCAGCGGCACCCGCCACTCGCCCTGCCGGCCGTGCACCACCACCTCACCGTCGAAGGGCAGTTCGGCGTACGGCCAGGAGCCGGTCGGCGCCACGTACCGCTCCGGCACCACCAGGACGGCCAGCTGCCCGTCCGGCCCGACCGTCCAGGTCAGGGCCCTACGGCCGGCCCGCCACTCCTCCTCGGGCAGCCGCCAGACCTCGACCGGGCGGTCGGACGCCGGCATCAGGCCTCAGACCCCGTACTCGGCGGTCAGCAGCGCGCGGCCGAGGGTGTGGAAGGTGAGGTGGAAGCCGATCTGCGCCGCCGGGGTGTCGGCGGTGACGTCCAGTTTCTCCACGTCCAGGGCGTGCACGGCGAAGACGTAGCGGTGCGGGGCGCCGGGCGGCGGGGCGGCACCGTCGTACTTGGTGCCCGGGAAGTCGTTGCGGCCGTGGAAGGAGGCCGCGCCCGGCAGGCTGTCGTCCGAGGAGCCGGCGCCGCGCGGCAGTTCGGCGGTGTCGGCGGGCAGGCCGAGGGCCAGCCAGTGCCACCAGCCGGAGCCGGTGGGCGCGTCCGGGTCATAGCAGGTGACGGCGATGCTCCGGGTGCCCTCCGGCAGTCCGGACCAGGCCAGCTGCGGCGAGAGGTTGCCGCCGGCGTGGATGAACTCCCTTGCCAGCGTGCCGCCTTCGGTGATGTCACGACTGCTCAGTTCGAAGGACGGCACCTGCGGCAGGAACTCGTACGGCAGCGGCGGACGCTTGCTCATGGGCTGGTCACCTCTCGCGATCGGAACGACACCGGTCACTGTAATGGGGTGCACGTCCGATCCGGCGCCCCCTAGAGTCGGAGTCATGGCCTCGAACGACCGCAGCCGCGCGGCGACCGCGCTCGACCCCGTCCGGATGATCGCCGACGCCCGCCGGGCGCTCTTCACCATGGTCGGCGTCCTGGCGGCGATCTGGCTGATCCAGCTGGTGAACTGGATGGACGACTACGACCTCGGCCGGCGGTTCGGGGTCGTCCCGCAGGACCCGAGCCGGCTGCCGAACATCGTCACCGCGCCGTTCCTGCACTGGAACTGGGCCCATCTGGAGGCCAACTCCGGCCCGCTGTTCGTCTTCGGCTTCCTGGCGGCCTACCGCGGCGTGAAGAAGTTCCTCGGCCTCACCCTGCTGGTCGCGCTGACCAGCGAGCTGACCGCCTGGGTCTTCGACGACCCGCACTCGGTCGGTGCCGGAGCCAGCGGCGTGGTGTTCGGCTACTTCGGCTACGTGGTGCTGCGCGGGGTCTTCGACCGGAACCTGGTCGACACCCTGATCGGCGTCGTCCTCGGCGCCTCGTTCGCCTACATGGTCACCAGCGCGCTGCCGGGCGTCGCCCCGGGGATCAGCTGGTCCGCGCACCTCGGCGGTCTGCTCGGTGGCCTGGCCGGCGCCTGGATCTTCCGCAGCCGCGCCCCGCGCCCGGCCGCCGACCCCGGAGCCGTCGCCAAGGCCGTCGCCGAACCGGCCGCCGTCGCCAAGACCACCGTTGCCGAGACCGCCGTCGCCAGGCCCACCACCGAACCGACCGGCACCGCCCCGAACAGCCCCAACGCCGCCCTGCTCAAGGAACTGGACGACCTCGGCCTCTGACCCGCCCGCCCCCACCCGACCGGCCCCTCCGGTATAGACCAATCCCACCCCGGCGGCTAGCGTGAACGGCGCACCAGCCCCCAGCCCCGGAGCCGCACCGTGGAGTCGTCCGTCCTCGCCTTCGCCACCGACCTGCTCGACGAGGGCGCCGACACCTTCTTCGGCAACCTCACCGACCGCGCCGGGGTCGGCGGCGTCACCCTCGCCTCGGTCTACCACGAGGCCCGCGACGTCTTCCCGCACAACCCCCGCCGGGTGATCCGCTACCTGGAGCCCGGCGCGGCGTACTTCCGCCCCGACCCGGCCGCCTGGCGGGGCCGCCGCCTGGCGCCCACGCCGTCCACCGCCATCGGCGACCGCGACCCCTTCGCCGAGGCCGCCGACGAAGCCCGCCGCCGAGGACTGAAGCTGCACGCCTGGACGGTGTTCTGCCACAACGACCGGCTCGGCTTCACCCACCCCGACTGCGCCCCGGCCAACGCCTTCGGCGACCGCCACCTCACCGAGCTCTGCCCGGCGAACCCGGAGGTCCGCGAGTACGCGCTGACCCTGGTCGCCGAGCTGGCCCGGTACGGCGTGGACGCCGTCCGCGCCGAGTCGCTGCACTTCCACGGGCTGCGCCACGGCTACCACCACGAGCGCTACTTCGAGGAGCTGGGCCCGACCGCCGAGGCCCTGCTCGGGGTCTGCTTCTGCCCGCACTGCCGCGCCGCCGCCGAAGCCGCCGGGGTCCCCGCCGAGGAGGCGGCCGAGGCCGTCCGCACCGAGCTGCGCCGCCGGCTGGCCGACGAGTCCGCCGCCACCGAGCCCGCCGACCTGAGCGCCCTCGCCGACGGCGCCTTCGCCGCGTACGTGGACGCCTCCGCCGCCACCGTCACCTCGCTGGCCGCCGACCTGTCCGAACAGGCCCGCCGCCACGGCATGCGGCTGAGCTTCATGGACGGCGGCGGCCCCGGCAAGGGCTGGCTGTCCGGGATCGACCTGCCCGCCCTCGCGAAGGCCGCCGACCAGATCGAGACGCTCGGCTACGCGCGGACCCCGGAGGCCGTCCGGGAGAAGATCGCCGCCTTCGCCCTGCACGGCGTCCACCCGCAGGACATGGCGGTGATCCTGCGCCCGATGTCCTCCGACTGCGACGGCCCGGCGAACCTCGCCGCCAAGATCGCCACCCTGCGCGAACTCGGCGTCCCCGAGGTCGAGTTCTACCATTACGGCCTGATGCGCCTGTCCTCCCTGGACCGGATCGGCGCCGCCCTCTCCGGCTGAGCCTCAGCGCCGCCGCTTGGACGTCCCGAACAGGCTGCGGGAGATCTCCTGGCCGAGCTGCCGCCCGGCCGAGCGCGCGAAGGACTTCACCGTCGGGTTGCTCAGCAGCGCCCCGAGCAGTCCGGCCGCGCCCTCCTCCCGCGCCGCCCGGGACCCCCGCCGCGCCGGGGCCGGCTCCGTTCCCGGCCCCGGTTCCGACGGACCCGCGTCCGACGACCCCTCCGACCGCGCGGCATCCGTCGGCACCGCCGCCGGCCGGGCGGCCCGCGCCGCCAGCTTCTCGTACGCCGACTCCCGGTCGACCGCGTCCCGGTAGCGCGCCGTCAGCGGCGAGGCATCCACGGCCGCCCGCAGCGCCCCCGCCTCGATCGGCCCCATCAGCGACTGCGGCGCCCGCAGCCTGGTCGCCGCGACCGGCGTCGGCGCGCCCTTCTCGGACAGGACGGTCACCACCGCCTCGCCGGTGCCGAGCGAGGTCAGCACCTCGCCGAGGTCGTACGAGGATCGCGGGAAGGTCGAGACGGTGGCCTTGAGCGCCTTGGCGTCGTCCGGGGTGAAGGCGCGCAGCGCGTGCTGCACCCGGTTGCCCAACTGCGCCAGCACGTCGGACGGCACGTCCCGCGGCGTCTGGGTCACGAAGAAGATACCGACGCCCTTGGACCGGATCAGCCGCACGGTCTGGGTGATCGCCTCCAGGAAGGCCTTGGAGGCGCCCTTGAACAGCAGGTGCGCCTCGTCGAAGAAGAACACCAGCTTGGGCTTGTCGAGGTCGCCGACCTCGGGCAGCTCCTGGTAGAGGTCGGCCAGCAGCCACATCAGGAAGGTGGAGAACAGTCGCGGCCGGTCCTGCACCGCGGGCAGCTCCAGCACCGAAACCACGCCCCGGCCTCCCCCGCCGCCTCCTCCCTCCTCCGGGCCGGCGGTGTCCCCGGGCGTGGTCCGCAGCAGTTCGGCGGTGTCGAACTCGGGCTCGCCGAAGAACGCCCCGGCGCCCTCGTTCTCCAGGACGGTGAGCGCGCGCAGGATCACCCCGGCGGTGGCCGCCGAGAGCCCGCCGATGGTCCTCAGCTCCTCCTTGCCCTCGGGCGAGGCGAGGAAGGCGATCACCGCGGTCAGGTCCTTGAGGTCGTAGAGCTCCAGGCCCTTGCCGTCGGCGTAGTGGAACACCAGGCTGAGCGAGGACTCCTGGGTCTCGTTCAGGTCGAGGACCTTGGACAGCAGCAGCGGCCCGAAGCTGGTGACGGTGGCCCGGATCGGGATGCCCTCGCCCTGCCCGCCGAGCGCGTAGAACTCGGCGGGGCAGCCCCGTGCCGTCCACCGCTGCCCGACCTCGGCGGCCCGGGCGGCGGTGCGCTCGCTCGGCGTGCCGGGCGCGGCGACGCCGGAGACGTCCCCCTTGATGTCGGCCAGGAACACCGGCACGCCCTGTCCGGAGAGCTGTTCGGCGATCAGCTGGAGGGTCTTGGTCTTGCCGGTGCCGGTGGCCCCGGCGACCAGCCCGTGCCGGTTGAGCACGCCCAGCGGGATGCGCACCGGGGCGTCCGGGTACGCGGTGCCGTCCAGCAGCACCGCGCCGAGGTCGAGGGCGGGCCCGGTGAAGGCGTACCCGTCGGCGATCTCCCGGACGGCCTGCGGGGTGGGGGCGGAGGACATCGGTGCACACTCCTGGGCGGATCGGAACGCTTCGGAACGCTCGGGAACGCTTGGGAACGCATCGGAACGGATCGGGCACCGGAACCGGAACCACATCGGTCGCCGGGCGATGTTCGCGACATTTCCCATCAAACAACCGCATTCGTCCACGCGCAGTTCACACCGACGCGCGTGGCGGCGTCGCGGCTGCTGCGCCATTCGCCGCCCAAACGGTAGGCTTTCCGTGTGATCTTCAAGCGCATCGGCAATGGGCGGCCGTACCCGGATCACGGCCGGACGAGCACCCGACAGTGGGCTGACGTCGCCCCACGTCCGGTGCGGCTCGACCAGCTGGTGACCACCAAGGGCCAACTCGACCTCGAAACCCTGCTGGCCGAGGACTCGACCTTCTACGGGGACCTCTTCGCCCACGTGGTGAAGTGGCACGGCGACCTCTACCTGGAGGACGGGCTGCACCGGGCCGTACGGGCCGCGCTGCAGCAGCGCCAGGTGCTGCACGCCCGCGTCCTCGAAATGGAGTGACGGACCGCCCGCACCGGGCGCGTCGCACCCACCGCGGACTTCCGGACCGCCCCCTCGCCACCCCGGCGGCGGGCGGTCCACGCGTACCCCGGTACCCCCTTTCGGGTGCCGGGGTACTCCAGATGATGATCGTTTAGTACCTTCGCAGCTGTACGGCACTACGCTGCTGACTACGGCCGCGACCAGGGGATCCGCCCGCACCGGGGGTTCTCCCCTGCCCGGCCGACCCGTCCTTCCGAACCCGCCCCGGTACGAGGGGGAGACAAACCATGAGCATGTTGACTCCCCAAGGCCTCAAGGGGAAGCAGTACCGCATCACCGGCAACTCCTACCCCCGGCTGGGCCGGCCCCCGAAGAAGAGCCGCAAGGTGATCGCCGCGCTCGCCGGCCTGCTCACCCTGGCCCTGATCGCCCTCGGCGGCGTGCAGCTCTACGACATCTTCACGGGGAAGAACAAGAACTCCTCCGCCCAGGCCTGCGCGACCCCGTCCGGCAAGCCGCTGGCCGCGCCGACCGCGGGCGCCACCCCGGGCGCCACCGGCGCGCCCGCCGCGGCCCAGGGCGACCCGCACACCATCCCGCAGGCCACCGCGGTCACGGTGAACATCTACAACGCCACCACCAAGGCCGGCCTGGCCGGGCGGACCGCCGAGGAGTTCAAGAAGCGCGGCTTCCTGATCGGCAAGGTCGGCAACGCCCCCGCCGAGCTGGACAAGAAGGTGCCCGGCACCGCCCAGGTGATCGCCGGCCCGACCGGCGCCGGGGCCGGCACCCTGGTCGGCTCGCAGATCGCCGGGGCCACCGTCACCGCGGACGCCCGCACCGACGCCACCGTGGACTTCGTGATCGGCGACAGCTACAACGCCCTGCTGGACGAGACCCAGGCGGCCGCCGCCCTCGCCCTGGCCACCAAGCCCTCCCCCACCCCGACCGCTAGCGGCAGCTGCTGAAACGGAAGGGCCCTCCGGCAGTGCGCCGGAGGGCCCTCGGTCGTTCGCTGTCGGGGTCTCAGCCCGCGGTGCCGTACAGCCGGTCGCCCGCGTCGCCGAGGCCGGGGACGATGTAGCCGTTCTCGTTCAGCCGCTCGTCCAGCGCGGCGGTGACCACGGTGACCGGCAGGTCCGCCAGCTCCCGCCGCATCACCTCGACGCCCTCCGGGGCGGCCAGCAGCACCACGGCGGTGACGTCGGTGGCGCCGCGCTCGATCAGCATCTTGATCGCGGCGACCAGGGTGCCGCCGGTGGCCAGCATCGGGTCGAGCACGTAGACCTGGCGGCCGGAGAGGTCGTCCGGCATCCGGGTCGCGTAGGTGGAGGCCTCCAGGGTCTCCTCGTTGCGGACCATGCCGAGGAAGCCCACCTCGGCGGTCGGCAGCAGGCGGGTCATCCCGTCCAGCATGCCGAGGCCGGCCCGCAGGATCGGCACCACCAGCGGGCGCGGGTAGCTGAGACGGGTGCCGAGCGTGACCGCCACGGGCGTGGTGATCTCCACCTCCTCGGTCCGGACGTCCCGGGTGGCCTCGTAGGCGAGGAGGGTCACCAGCTCGTCGGTCAGGCGACGGAAGGTCGGCGAGTCGGTGCGCTCGTCGCGCAGGGTGGAGAGCTTGTGGGCGACCAGGGGGTGGTCGACGACGTGGAGACGCATGTACCGAGGTTAGCCCGGGTCTGGACGCCTGTACGACACGCCGGGCCCGACCCGGGCGCCGGACCGGGTGACCCTACCGTGACACGCCGTGACACGGGGTGGATGTCCGGACGGAAGCGTCTGCTGTGGTATCAACCGGGCCGTTCTGGGAATGTCACGTCTTATGACGAGCAACCCGAAGGCCGGGGGCGGCTCGGCGGCCGAGCCCGGCGGCGGGGCGGGCCGGAGCCCGGGCCCGCCGGACGACCCCCCGGAGACCGAGGCGGAGCGCCGGAAGCGGCGGGCCGTCTTCCTGCGCGAGCTCACCGAGGCGCGCGAACTGCGGGAGCGGGTCCAGCCGCGACGGACCAAGGAGCGGCGGATGCGCGAGGCGATGCGGATGCGAACCTTCCGGATCTGATGGGCCTCCGACCGGGTCCGTGGCGGGCCGCGGCGCGCCGGCGGTCGGCCTCGACGGGCGCTCGGAGCAAATTTCGACCGCCTTCGGACCGTCCCGGCGCGAGTTCGCCCTCCGCCGCCCGGACCTTCCGACACGACCTGCAAAGACGCGCTGCAGAACACCCCCCGCGAGAGCGGGCTTTCTGTCACGATTCCGATGGGACGGTCCGAACAGCGGACCGCCTCTGGCGCGGGGGCGGCCAGATTTCCGCGTTGCCCGAGCGCGCCGACAGCCGAGACCGATGATCTTGGGAGTGTCCCTGGTGGCGTACTTCGCTGCAGTGCTTGCTCGCTCCGAGGACGGGTGGGACGTGAGCGAGACCGAGCTCGACGACGTCGAAACTCTGGCCGATCTGACCGACCTGGCCCGCGACTCCGCGCAGGACGACGACAGCGTCCTGATCTTCATCGAACAGGAGGACTCCTGGTTCGCCATCGTCCGCGTGGACGGTGAGGACGACCCCCGGATCTTCGTGTCGGACGGCGCCGCCGCCGCCCGCAGCTCCTACGGCTCCGTCCTCACCGACGAGCTGGTCGACCAGGCCGGCGAGAGCGAGTTCGGCGACCTGGACCACCTGCTGGACGAGGACGGGGAGGCGCCGGAGCAGGACGACGAGGACGCCGATCCGCACGGCGGCGTCCCGGTCGGCCCGCTCGGCGACGCCCACCTGCTCACCGAGTTCGGCCTGGCCTCCGACGCGCTGCTCGCGCTCAGCGGCGAGGGCGCGGTGCCGGGTGACGCCCTGGAGGAGATCGCCGAGGCCATGGGCTGCGGCGAGGTCCTGGAGGCCGTCCGGTAGCGGCCGGATACCCGACACTGGATGCCATGCAGCCCGCATCCACCGCGCAGACCGTCCCGTACGTCCCCCCGCTGCCCGCCCCCGTCCGCCCCGACCCGGTCCGCGACCGCTGGGCGGCGCCGATGCGCCTCGCCATGGCCGAGGCCGCGCTGGCGCCGGCCACCGGGGACGTGCCGGTCGGGGCGCTCGTCCTGGACCCGGACGGCGAGGTGATCGGACGCGGCCACAACGAGCGCGAGGCGGTGGGCGACCCGACCGCGCACGCCGAGGTGGTGGCGATCCGGCAGGCGGCCGCGAAGGTCGGGGAGTGGCGGCTCTCCGGCTGCACCCTGGTCGTCACGCTGGAGCCGTGCACGATGTGCGCCGGCGCCATCGTGCTCTCCCGGATCGACCGGGTGGTCTACGGCGCCCTCGACGAGAAGGCCGGCGCGGCCGGCTCGCTCTTCGACGTGATGCGCGACCGCCGGCTCAACCACCGCCCCGAGGTGATCTGGGGCGTCCTCGCCGAGGAGTGCGGCGAGCAGCTGCGGGCGTTCTTCGACACCCACCGCTGACACCTACCACTGACACCCACCGCTGCCCCCGCCGCTGCCCCGGCCCGCCCCCGCCCGGACGGCCGTCCCGATACGGATTTCGTTCCCGAGCCACCCGTCCGGTAGAGTTCCCCTCGGTAGCGTGTCCGAGCGGCCAAAGGAGCACGCCTCGAAAGCGTGTGTGGGGGCAACTCCACCGTGGGTTCGAATCCCACCGCTACCGCCAGAAAGCCCGAGAGCCCGTCCGATCCGGACGGGCCTTCGGCGTTTCCGCGCACCCTCGGACACGGAAGGGGCTCCGTACACCGGGCCGATGACCACCGGTGCCCGGTCCGTACGGAGCCTGGAGGGGGAGCGGCTCGGGGGGACTGACCGCTCCCCCGGGCGGAGGTCCCACCACCGGTGCCGCGTCGGGGGAAGTCGCGGCGGCCGGTCCCACAGCGGGGAGCTCCGGATCCACGCACCGGGGATTCCTGCCAGATCCTCGGTACGTCATCCATCCTGCCGCCCGGCCCACGGACGGGCACCCGGAGAAAGGCCCCACTCACGAGGACCTTCGTCCCGCCGGCCGAACGCGTCGCACACTTGATAGCCCGTCCGGGTGGATAAGCTGCCCCCTGCAGGCCGCTCGGGGACCGGACGACGGCGGCCCACAGCTGGGAGGCAGGTCACCCGATGGCGCAGGCGAAGAAGATCGGCATGATCCTCCTGCTCGTCTTCGTGCTCTACTCGATCATCACGTCGCCGGCCCGGTCCGCCCAACTCGTCCAGCTGGGGTTCGAGGGCATCTCGAACGCGGCCAAGGCGGTCGGCACCTTCATGACCGGCCTGATCAAGTAGCCCGTCCCGGACCGGCGGCCCGCGCCCGGGCGGCGGCCGGCCGTCCGCCGGCACCGGCGCACCGGCTACGGTGGGCGGGACCCTCCACCCCCGTCCGCGAGGAGCGGCAATCGTGATCCGGCACCTGGTCCTGTTCAAGCTCAACGAAGGCGTCAGCAAGGACGACGAGCGCGCGCTCGCCGGCGCCAAGGCGTTCTCCGAACTCGGCGCGGTCATTCCCGAGCTGCGCGAGTGGGAGTGCGGCTGGAACACCACCGAGCGGGACATCGCCCACGACTACGCCATCAACAGCCTGGTCGAGGACCGCGACGCCCTGCAGGCCTACCTGACCCACCCGGCCCACCAGGCCGCGGCGGGCCGGTGGCGCGAGTTCGCGACCTGGGTGATCGCCGACATCGAGGTCTGAGCCCCCGTCCGTCCGGAGCCCGACCCGGGCCTTTCCCCCGGACGGACCGCAGCGCCCCCGTCCGGCCTCCGGGCGGGGCGCCCTGCTCCGTCCCGGAACGACCCTTGCGACACCTCACCGGCGGGACCGGCGAAGGCCGAATGCCCCACCAACACACCTCCGCCGGGTGCTTGCCCGACCTGCGCCCACCTTGTGATGCTATGACCGGTTTTGCCGGACATGGCGAGGTGGTGAACCAGCCGCGACACCCGATCCGCAGGGCCCGCCATTGTCGACTTTGGGAGGGGTGACGTGTCCGTGGACGAGTTGCTGGCTGCGATCATCAGCCCGGCCGGCGAGCTCCGCCCGGACGGGCTGCGCGGCCCCGGCGGCCGGCCCGCCGTGGACGTCCGGACGCTGACCCGGGTGCTGTTCGAGCGGCTCGCCGAGCTGCCCCCGGACGCCCCCGAGCGGGAACGGGTGCGGGCCGCCCTGATCGAGGTGAACATCCCGCTGGTCCGCTACGCGGCCACCCGCTTCCGCAGCCGCAGCGAGCCGATGGAGGACGTCGTCCAGGTCGGCACCATCGGCCTGATCAACGCGATCGACCGCTTCGACCCCAGCCGCGGCGTCCAGTTCCCCACCTACGCGCTGCCGACCATCCTGGGCGAGATCAAGCGCTACTTCCGGGACAACGTCCGCACCATGCACGTCCCGCGCCGGCTCCAGGAGCTGTGGGTCCAGGTCAGCGGCGCCATGGAGGAGCTGACCGTGCTGCACGGACGGGTGCCCAAGGTGCCCGAGATCGCCGCCAGCCTGCGGATCCCCGAGGAGGACGTCCGGGCCTGCCTGGACGCCGGGCGCGCCTACAACGCGGCCTCCCTGGAGGCCGCCCAGGAGCACGAGGGCGGGCTCGCCCTGCTCGACCGGCTCGGCTACGAGGACTCCGCGCTGGCCGAGGTCGAGCACCGCGACATGGTCCGCCACCTGCTGGTCCAACTCCCCGAGCGGGAGCGCCGGATCGTGATGCTGCGGTTCTTCGCCAACCTCACCCAGTCCCAGATCAGCACCGAGCTGGGGATGTCCCAGATGCACGTGTCGCGGCTGCTCTCGCGGATCCTCACCAGGCTTCGGACCGGCAACTCTTGGGAAGAGTGAGATTGCAGCGCGTTACCCCCACGTGACATCTTGCGACGTTCGGGTTTGCCGTGCACCGTGTTCCGGTATGGAGGGGGGAGGGCCCCGCCGGGAACCTCCGCGCACGGGCCCCCGTTCCACTGTCAGTCACGAGGGGGTGGGTGCATGTCCGGAGAGTTGGGCACTGCGGAGATCCACGCTGGTCCGGCCCGCGGCACGGCCGTCGCCGAGGACCTGGTCCCGCGGCAGCGGGTCGAACAGGTCGAGCCACCCGGCCCCGACGCGGCACCGGAGACGCCGCCCGGCTCCGGCCCGGCGCCCGAGACGCCGCCCGGCTCCGGGCTGGACACCCGGACGCTCTCCCGCTCGCTGTTCCTGCGGCTGGCCGCGCTGGAGCCCGGCAGCGACGAGCACACCTACGTCCGCGACACCCTGATCGAGCTCAACCTGCCGCTGGTCCGGTACGCCTCGGCGCGTTTCCGCAGCCGCAACGAGCCGATGGAGGACATCGTCCAGGTCGGCACCATCGGCCTGATCAAGGCGATCGACCGCTTCGACCCGGAGCGGGGGGTGGAGTTCCCCACCTTCGCGATGCCCACCGTGGTCGGCGAGATCAAGCGCTTCTTCCGGGACACCAGCTGGTCGGTCCGGGTGCCGCGGCGGCTCCAGGAGCTGCGGCTGGCGCTCACCAAGGCCGGCGACGAGCTGTCCCAGCGGCTGGACCGCTCCCCCACCGTCGCCGAGCTGGCCGCCTGCCTGGGCGTCAGCGAGGAGGACGTGGTCGAGGGCCTCGCGGTCGGCAACGCGTACACCGCCAGCTCGCTCGACTCCGGCTCCGGCGAGGAGGACAGCGACGGGCCGCTGGCCGACCGGCTGGGCTACGAGGACCTCGCGCTGGAGGGCGTCGAGTACCGGGAGTCGCTGAAGCCGCTGCTGGCCAAGCTGCCGCCGCGGGAGCGCCGGATCATCATGCTGCGCTTCTTCGGCAACCTCACCCAGTCGCAGATCGGCGAGGAGATCGGGATCTCGCAGATGCACGTCTCCCGGCTGCTCACCCGGACGCTCACCCAGCTCCGCGAGGGGCTGATCAGCGAGGGCTGATCGGCGGAGGACCAACGCGGGCCGACCGGTGAGGACCCGATCGGCCCGGGCCCGCATCGCCCCGTCAACCCCCGCTGCCGTCCAGCAGGTTGACGCGCAATCCGGTCCGCACCTCGTCGTCCAGCCCGAGCCCCTCCCGCCAGAACGGGTCGAACCCGCCCCAGCCGGCCTCGACCTCCTCGAAGGCCGCCTCCAGGTAGTCGCGGTCGGCCCGGAAGACCGGCAGGAGCAGCTCGGGCTCGGTCATCAGGCCGCGGGCGGCGAGGTCGGCCAGGACCAGGTCGACGACCGGGGCCGAGCGCTCGTTGGTGAGCAGGTAGTCGGCGAGGACGGTCTCGCGGTCCACTCCGAGGGCGGTCAGCAGGAGCGCGGCCGCCCAGCCCGTGCGGTCCTTGCCGGCCGAGCAGTGGAACAGCAGCGGCGGCCCCTCCGGGGCGGCCAGCAGCCGCAGCAGGGCGGCGAAGCGCTCGCGCGCCACCGCGTCGGTGACGAACCAGCGGTAGAGGCCGGTCATCAGCGCGCCCGCCCGGCCCTCGCCGAGCAGGGCGCGCTGCCGTTGCGGGCTGCTGTCGCCCAGCGCGCCCCTGATCATCAGGTAGATGTCGAAGTCCGCGGACAGCAAGGGGAGGTGATGCGTCATGACGCCGTCGGGCAGCCGGTCCGGGCCGGCCTCGCGGACCTCGTCCGCACTGCGCAGGTCCACCACCCGGCGCAGCCCCAACTCGCCGAGCGGGCCCAGGTCTTCGGCGGTGACACGGTTCAGGCCATCGCTGCGCAGGGCCACTCCGTGCCGCAGCATCCGCCCGTCGGCCGCCCGGTAACCGCCCAGATCACGGGCGTTGACCGCACCTCGCAGACCGAGACTGCGCCCGACCAGCTCCGTTCCGTCCGGTTCCGGCGCCCATTTCCGGGTGCCCGCGTTTCTCCCGGACTCCGTCTGCTGATCGGTCACGCGGACGCCTCCATTGCATATTCGGACTGTCACATGGCACAGCGGTGCCCGATATTGCATGAACCTGCCCAATGGACCCGCGAGATGTGCAAGAGTGTCATGCGCAACGCCGACAGTGTAGGTGTCCCGCCCACCCCACTGGGCCACACCGTCGGTAACCACGCGTAGCGCTCAGCTTCCGGTTTTTCATTTTCAATTCATTATTTGCGCCACCGGTACAGTTCCGGTCACAATCAGCGCCTTCATGGCATCGCCATGAACGTTGGTAACAGGTTCGCTGCACTCTCGCCCATTTGGTCCCTCGCACGGCCGACCCTCGACCAGGATGGGCCCCGGGCAGCCTGCTGCCCGCGAACAGCTACACGGGCTGGCGAGCGCCGAGCAGCGCGGCGCCTGCCCCTAGGGGAGGATCACCATGGGTCGAGCGACCCGAAGAGTCGCCGCGTGCGCGGCGGCAGTTCTGCTGGCCGGTGGCCTGCAGTCCACCCTGGCGTTCGGCGACACCACGCCGCCGAGGATCGACCTCACCATCCTGGTCGTCGACGACGGTGGCCCCTCGGTCGCCGCCATCACCGCCGAGCTCAAGAGCCAGGGCACTCCGTACAAGGTCGTCAGCCTCAATGACCCCAACCGTCCCGTCATCAACAGCGCTTTCCTGAGCGACACGCTGAACGGGCAGCCCCGGGGGAAGTTCCAGGGCATCGTGCTGCCCAACGAAAACCCCTTCCCCAACAGTGCCGCCGAGATGACGGCCATCGCGAGCTACGAAGCCGCTTTCAACGTCCGACAGATCGACGCGTACACGTGGGCCAGTCCGGCGGTGGGGCTGAACTACGCGCAGAATCCCGGATTCGTCGGCACCCTCGACGGATTCCAGGGCGCCACCACCGCGGCCGGAACTTCGGGCCCGTTCGGGTACCTCAAGGGCAGTGTCCCGTTCGAGGACAACGACCCGAACGTCAGCGAGAGCTACGGCTACCTCGCCACCCCGCTCGCGAGCCTCCCGGCCGGCGCCTCCTTCGTCCCGCTGGTGGACGCGGCGATCCCGAGCACGACCTCGCGCGGGTCGCTGGTCGGTGAGTACACCCACGACGGCCGCAAGGAGCTGGTCGTCACCTTCGTCTACAACCAGTACCAGCAGCAGTACCGCCTGCTGGCCCGCGGCATGGTCGACTGGATCACCCAGGGTGTCCACCTCGGCTACGACCGCAACTACTTCGCGGCGCACGTGGACGACGTCTTCCTGGCCGACGACCGCTGGGACACCACGCTGAAGTGCACCCCCGGTGACGTCACCTGCCCGCCCGGCACCCCGGACACGGCCAACCCGATCCGGATGACCCAGGCCGACGCGCAGTACCTCAAGCAGTGGCAGACCGCCAACAACTTCACCCTGGACATGGTGTTCAACGGTGGCGGCAGCGAGGACTGGAAGGCCGATCACGAGACGACCGTGGACCCCACGGCCACCCAGATGATCACCGACCAGAACAGCTACCGCTGGGTCAACCACACCTACACCCACCCGTACCTGGGCTGCGTCCAGAACGTCACCGTGGTGCCGTGGGTCTGCACCAAGAACGCCGCCGGCGGCACGGTCTGGACCGACCAGAACACCATCTCCACCCAGATCAAGAACAACTTCGACTGGGCCACCGCGAACGGCCTGAAGGTCGACCCGCAGGTCCTGGTCACCGGCGAGCACTCCGGTCTGCTGACCGCCCCGCAGGAGACCACCGACAACCCGTACCTGGCCCCGGCGCTGGCCGCCAACGGCATCAAGTTCACCGGCAGCGACGCCTCCCGCGAGCCCGCCCAGCGGGCCGTCGGCTCGTCCACGCTGACCGTGCCGCGGTACCCGATGAACGTCTTCTACAACGCCGGTACGGCGAAGGAGGAGGCCGACGAGTACAACTGGATCTACACCAGCAAGGCCAACGGCGGCAGCGGCGTCTGCGAGAACAACGCCAACTCGACCTGCCTGCCGGCGCCGCTGGACGTCAACACCGGCTTCCAGTCGTACATCGTGCCGCTGGAGGCCCGGATCGACCTCGGCCACGTGCTGAACAACGACCCGCGGCCGCACTTCATCCACCAGTCGAACCTGGCCGAGGACAAGATCCTCTACCCGGTGCTGGAGAAGATCCTCGGCACCTACCGCTCGCTGTACGCCGACAGCGCCCCGATCGTGAACCTCGGCGAGCGGGAGATCGGCCAGGAGTTCCAGAAGCGCGCGGCCTGGAACGCGGCCCTCGCCGCCGGCCAGGTCACCGCGTACCGGGTCGGCAACACCGTCACGGTCAGCGCGCCGGCCGGTGTTCAGGTCCAGGCCACCATGCCGACCGGAACTGCTCAGAAGCTGGTCATCGGATCGACCGCGTTCGGTTCGGCCTACGCCGGTAACCTCTCCGGCTGGGTGTCCCCGGGCACCCTGCAGAGCAGCGTCACCCTGAACCTGCCGTCCGCTCCGGTCGCTCCGGCCGCCGTCGCGCCGAGCGTCGCGGCCAAGTCCGTCGCGGCCCCGGCCCCGGCGGACAAGAAGGTCGTCCCGCAGGGCGTCGCCACCCCGGTCCCGGTGGGCCCGAGCGACACCACCCGCAAGCCGGCGCCGTCCCTGGTGCCCGGAAGCGGGACCCCGGTGCCCGGCAAGGGCGTGGTCGCTGGTAACAAGGTCACGGCGAACAACGGCAAGGCCTCTGGGGGGACGGCCACGCCGAGCAGCACCACCGGACGCTCCGGCAACCGGTAACCCGAACCACCCGCTGGCGGGGTCGGACCGGGCGAACCGGCCCGACCCCGCCACGGCTCCCGTTCCGGCCATCCAGGCCGGAACCGACGCAAGAACAGGAGGGGGGACAGGAATGCGCGTCACCCTGCTCACCGAGGGGACGTATCCGCACCAGCACGGCGGCGTGAGTGTCTGGTGCGACCAGCTCGTTCAAGGCATGCCGGACGTCGACTTCGACGTCATCGCCGTCACCGGGACCGGCCACGAAGCACTGGCCTGGGAGTTGCCCGCCAACGTACGGTCGGTCACGACCGCTCCGCTCTGGGGACCGGCCGCCGAGGCCGGACCGCCCCGCGGCAAGGAGATGCGGCGCTTCCTCAACGCGTACGAGCGCTTCCTGCACTCCATCCTCGACCCGGTCTACACCACGCACTTCGGCACCGAGCTGTACGGCTTCGCCGACCTCGCCCGGCGCGGGCTGCTCAGCCCCGCGCTGCGCAGCGAGCGCGCGCTCCGTACGCTCCAGCACGTGTGGACCCGGGACTACCTGCCCACCGCCGTCTCCCGGCCCACCCTGCACGACGCCCTGAACGCGACCGACCTGCTGGAGCACGCCCTGCGGCCGCTCTCGGTCGAGCCGCCGAAGGACGGCGTCGCGCACGCGGCCAGCGGCGGCCTCGCCACCCTGCCCGGGCTGATCGCGGCCCAGCAGTACGGCGTACCGTTCCTGCTCACCGAGCACGGCATCTACCTGCGCGAGCGCTACCTCGGCTACCGCACCGGTCCGTACCGCTGGCCGGTCAAGGCGCTCCTGCTCGGCTTCTACCGGATGCTCGCCGAGGAGAGCTACCGGGTGGCCGCGCTGGTCACCCCCGGCAACCGGTACAACCGGCGCTGGGAGGAGCGCGGCGGCACCCCGTCCACGCACATCCGCACCGTCTACAACGGGGTGGACCCGGCGGCCTTCCCGCCGGCCGGCCCCGAACCCGAGACCCCGACCCTCAGCTGGGCCGGCCGGGTCGACCCGATCAAGGACCTGGAGACGCTGATCCGGGCCTTCGCCATCGTCCACCGTGAGATCCCCGAGGCGCGGCTGCGGCTCTTCGGGGGCACTCCCAAGGGCGGCGAGGCGTACCGGGACGGTTGCATAGCCCTGGCCGCCGAGCTCGGCGTTGCCGAGTCGGTGGCCTTCGAGGGCCGCGTCGCCGACATCACCGACGCGTACGCGGCGGGCAACGTGGTCATGCTCTCCAGCATCAGCGAGGGCTTCCCGTTCACCCTGATCGAGGCGATGTCCTGCGGGCGGGCCACCGTCTCCACCGACGTCGGCGGCGTCCGCGAGGCCGTGGGTGACACCGGCCTGGTCGTCCCGCCGCGCGAGCCCGAGCCGATGGCGGCCGCCGCGATCGAGCTGCTGCGCGACGCCGAACGGCGCGCCCGGCTCGGCGAGGGAGCCCGGCTGCGGGTCATCGAGCAGTTCACCCTCCGCCAGAACATCGACGGCTTCCGCGGCATCTACACCGAGCTCCTGGGCACCGCCCGCTGGATGCCCGGCGGCATGGTGGCCGTCACCGACCAGGTCCCCAGCCCCGACTGGGACCAGCAGCTGGCCGCCGCCCGGCCCGAGCCGAGCGAGGTCGGTGCGTGAACGCGGGAAGCAAGACCGTCAAGAGGTGCGTGTCCCGCGAAGCGGCCGCCGAGCTCAGCGAGGTGGCAGCGTGAACGCGCGAAGCAAGCGAACAGTCAAGAGGTGCGTGTCCCGCGAAGCGGCCGCCGAGCTCAGCGAGGTGGCAGCGTGAGCGGCCCCCTGAGACTGGTACCCGACGAGGGCGGCGCCGAGCGGACGATGCAGCTGCGCACGCTGCCGCTCAAGCTCCGTCGTCCCGCCGCACCGGAGCCCGAGCCCCGGCCCGAGGAGCAGCTCGGTCTCTCCGCGGACCCGCTGGACGAACTCGCCGAGCGGCTGCGGGACATCTGCGCCGACGCCGTCCACCCGTACGAGATCGCGGCCTTCCTGGAGGCCGACGGCCTCTCGGACGAGCAGGCCGCCCTGCTGTACGGCCGCCCCGACGCGTTCACCGTCGCCGAAGAGCTGTTCGAGAAGGTCCAGCGCCGCTACCCCGGCCCGAGCTCGGAGTTCGCCAACCCCTGGCGGGCCGACCCGTGGCGCTGCGTGGTGCGCGGCCTGGTGTTCGCCCTGCCCGGCCTGGGCTACCTGCTCGGCGCCAACCTGTTCGCGACCACCCGGATGCGGTTCGGCCTGCCCTCGGGCATGCTCGCGCTGTCGATCGCGACGCTGGTCAGCTGGGGCTTCAACCAGGCACTGGCGCACCGCGCGTACCGCTGGCTGGGCCGGCTGCGCCGCCGCGAGGCCGCGGTCTGCCTGGCCGTCGGCGCGCCGCTCGGCGCGCTGATCGCGGCCGCCGCCGCGTACGTGGTGGGCGGACCGCTCGGGGCGCTGTGCTTCGCCGCCGGGCAGTCCTGCTACCTGGGCGCGGCGACCGTGCTGCTGGTGCTCGGGCGGGAGAAGTTCCTGCTGCTGTCGCTGGCGCCGGCCTCGATCGGGGCGGGCGTCGTGCTGGCGGCGGACGTCCCGCAGGTGGTGCGCACGGTCGTGCTGCTCACCTCGGTGCTGCTGGCCTTCGGGCTGGCCGTCCGGGAGCTGCTGGCCTGCGTGCGCGGTGGCGAACGCGATTCCGTGGAGCTGAAGCTGCCGATCCGCCAGGAGGTCCCGCACCTGCTGTTCGGCCTGGCCTGCGGCGCGCTCACGCTGATCGCCGGTCTGGGCACGACCATCCACCAGGCGGTGGAGACCGGCGGCCACGCCCCGCAGGGGACGTCGACCACCCCGACCGGCCCGGCCATGATCGCGCTGACGCTCAGCCTCGGCCTCGCCGAGTGGCTGCTCTTCCGCTACCGGGCGCTCGCGGTGGCGGCGCTGCGCACCAGCCACACCACCGGCCAGTTCACCCGCCGCACCGGCGGGATCCTGCTCGGCTGCCTGTTCATCTACCTCACCACCGTGGCCGCGCTGGACGCCGCCGCGACCGTGCTGTGGCCGGGCGCACCGACGCTCGGCGTGCCGCAGCTCGGCGCGATGCTGCTCCTGGGCGGCTCGCTCTGGCTGGCGCTGCTGCTGAACGCCTTCGGGTTCAGCTGGAGCACCGCCCTCATCTGTCTGGCCGCCGCGGGTGCCGAGAGCGCCGGGCTGCTGACCGGTGCGGACCCGATCGTCCTGCAGCTGCTCGGCTGCGGGACGGCCGCCGCCGTCCTCACCGCCATCGCCGGGCCCGCGCTCGGCCGCACCACCCAGCACCGCTGAACCACCCGAACCACGTCAGAACCACGTCAGAACCACGTCGAATATCCCGCACGCCCCATTCGCGTGCACCGCCGTACCCGTTCCACCCGAAACACCAAACCAGGCCACCGGCGGCCGACCACCACAGAGCGGCCGCCCCGGCAGATCGAGAAAGCGAACTTCGCATGAGCAGCGTCGCGGTTACCGGAGCCGAGGGCTTCATCGGCTCCCACCTCGTCGAGACCCTGGTCGCCGACGGGCACCACGTCCGCGCGATGGTCCAGTACAACTCCTTCTCCTCCTTCGGGTGGCTGGAGACCCTGTCCGAGGAGGTGCTGGACTCGGTCGAGATCGTCCTCGGCGACGTCCGGGACCCGGGCTCGGTCAACGGCCTGGTCAAGGGCACCGAGGCGGTCTACCACCTGGCCGCCCTGATCGCGATCCCGTACTCCTACCGCGCGCCCCACTCCTACGTGGACACCAACGTCACCGGCACCCTGAACGTGCTGGAGGCCGTGCGCCACCTGGAGATCCCCCGTCTGGTGCACACCTCCACCAGCGAGACCTACGGCACCGCGCAGACCGTGCCGATCACCGAGGACCACCCGATCAACACCCAGTCCCCGTACGCCGCCTCCAAGGCCGGCGGGGACCGGCTGGCCGACAGCTACCACGCCAGCTTCGAGACCCCGGTCGTCACGCTGCGCCCGTTCAACACCTTCGGCCCGCGCCAGTCGATGCGCGCCGTCATCCCGACCGTGATCGCCCAGGTCGCGGCCGGCCAGACCGAGATCACCCTCGGCGACCTGCGCCCGACCCGTGACTTCACGTTCGTCAAGGACACCGCCAACGCCTTCCGCACGGTGGGCACCGCGCCCGCCGAGTCGGTGGTCGGCCGGACCTTCAACGCCGGCACCGGCGGCGAGATCTCGGTCGGCGACCTGGTCACCCTGGTCGGCAAGCTGATGGGCGTCGACCTGGTGGTCAAGGAGGACGAGCAGCGCATCCGTCCGACCAACTCCGAGGTCATGCGCCTGGTCGCGGACGCGACGCGGCTGCGCGAGGCCACCGGCTGGGCCCCGCAGTTCAGCCTGGAGCAGGGCCTGGAGCAGACCATCGAGTTCTTCCGCGACCCGGCGAACCTGGCCCGCTACAAGACCGACATCTACAACGTCTGACCGCCTTCGCCACCATGCTCGTCCTGGTAACCAAGGTTCGTGTCCTGCACATCCTTTCCGTGGGGGAAACACCATGCATGCAGTGATCCTGGCCGGCGGCAAGGGCGTCCGTCTCCGCCCGTACACCACCGCGCTCCCCAAGCCGCTCGTTCCGATCGGCGACCAGCACGCGATCCTGGAGATCGTGATGCGCCAGCTCGCCGCCGCGGGCTTCCAGTCCGTCACCCTGGCCATCGGCCACCTCGGGCACATCATCCGCGCCTACGTCGGCAACGGCTCCCAGTGGGGCCTGCGGGTCGGCTACGCCGTCGAGGACAGCCCGCTCGGCACCATGGGCCCGCTGCTCACCATGCAGGACCGCCTGCCCGAGCACTTCCTGGTGATGAACGGCGACATCCTGACCGACCTGGACTTCGGCGGGGTGCTCAAGCACCACGAGGCGTCCGGCGCTCCGCTGACCATCGCCACCTACGCCCGCCAGGTCAAGATCGACTTCGGCGTGCTGACCACCGACTCCGGCACCATCACCGGCTTCCAGGAGAAGCCCAGCATCGACTACCGGGTCTCGATGGGCGTGTACGGCGTCTCGCGCTCGGCGCTCGCCAAGTACACCCCGGGCCTGCCGCTGGGCTTCGACGAGCTGGTGCTGGACCTGCTGGCCGCCAAGACCCCGCCGGCCGCGTACGAGTTCGGCGGCTACTGGCTCGACATCGGCCGCCCGGACGACTACGACCGGGCCAACGCCGAGTTCTCCAGCATCCGCCCGGTCCTGATGCCCTTCGAGTCGGCCGACGTCACGCCGGTCGTCGCGGAGCTGCCGGTCCCGGCCGCCCGCACCGCCCCGGAGGACACCGTCGACGAGCCCGCCGCCGCGGGCGCCGAGAGCGACGGACGGGCCGCGTGAGAATTCTGCTTCTCGGCGGCGACGGCTTCCTCGGCCGTCACGCCACCGCCGTCCTGCGGTCGCTGCCCGGTGCCACCGTGCTGACCGCCGGCCGACGGCCCGCCCACGACCTGCGGCTCGACCTGGCCACCGCCCAGGCCGGCCCGCTCGGTGAGGAACTGGCCGCGCTGGCCCCCGACGCGGTGGTCAACTTCGCCGGCGCGGTGGCCGGCAGCGCGGTCAAGCTCGCCGAGGTGAACGCGCGCGGCCCGGCGGTGCTCTGCGAGGCGCTGCAGCTCGGCGCCCCGAAGGCCCGTCTGGTGCACATCGGTTCGGCCGGCGAGTACGGCGTCTGCGCGCAGGGCAGCTCGCTGTCCGAGGACGCCGACGCCCGCCCGGTCGGCGTGTACGGCGCGACCAAGCTGGCCGGCTCCCTCGCGGTGGCCGGCTCGCCGCTGGACGCCGTGGTGCTCCGGGTGTTCAACCCGGTCGGCCCCGGCGCCCCGGCGGGCTCGCTGCCCGGCCGGCTCGCCGGCGAGCTGCGCCGGGTGGCGCCCGAGGGTGCCGACGGCGTGATCACGGTCGGCGACCTCTCCGCCTACCGCGACTTCGTCGACGCCCGGGACATCGCCGAGGCCGTCGGCCTGGCGGTCGCGGCCGACCGTCCGCTCCCCCGGGTGCTCAACCTCGCCTCCGGGCAGGCCAAGCAGGTCCGGGCGATCGCCGACGGGCTGATCGCCGCGGCCGGCTTCGTCGGCCGGATCGACGAGAGCGGGGCCGGCTCCGAGCGCTCGGCCGCGGTCTCCTGGCAGCAGGCCGACGTCTCGGCCGCCGCCCGGGAGCTCGGCTGGCACCCGAAGACGGACCTCGCCGACACCCTGCGCGACCTGTGGCTCAGCTCCGCCGAGCCCACGCCGACCCCGGTGGTCGCATGACCACCGGGCACCTCCCCGACGGCCGCCTGCTGGTGCCGCTGTACGTCCACCCCGCGGTGGACCCGGCGGCCTGGCGGGCGGTCGCCGCCGCCGCCCCCGACCGGATCGCCGCCGTCGTGCTCAACCTCGCCGACGGTCCGGGCGAGGTCCCGGACAACGTCTTCGCCGAGGCGGCCGACGAACTGCGCGCGGCTGGGCTGCCGTTGGTCGGGTACACCGACACCGACTACGGCCGCAGGCCTCACGCGGCCGTGGTGGCGGACATTTTGACGTATCGTCAGCGACATGGCATCACCGGCGTCTACTTCGACCAAGTGACCACCCACCCGGGCGCGTTGGCGCACTACCGGCGGCTGGCCACGGCGGCCCGCGCGGCCGGCTGCGGCACCGTGATCTTCGGCCACGGCGAGCACCCGGACCCGGGTTACGCCGAGGTCGGCCTGGCCGATCTGCTGGTCACCTTCGAGGGGGACTGGGACACCTACCGCGCGATGACCCAACCGCTGTGGACCGGCCGGCACGCGACCTCCCGCTTCTGCCACCTGGTCTACGACGTCCCGCCCGAGCACGCGCAGGACGCCACCGCCCTGATCGCCGCCCGCCGGGCCGGCGTCGGTTGCGCCGTCCCCGGCGCCGGGGAGAACCCCTGGCGCACCCTGCCGTACGGCCTGACCGCCGCTGAACTGACCTGACCCGATCCGGAGTTCGACTACCGTGAACCGCCGTAACAGGCTCCTGCCGGCCGCCCTGGCCCTCGCCACCGCCACCGCCCTGCTGGTCACCTCGTGCAGCAGCTCCGGTTCGGAGGACGACGACGACTCGGCCGACGGCTCCCCCAGCGCCCCGCCCACGGCCACCGCCCCGAGCACGCCGGGCACCACAGATCCGGGCACTCCCGACGGCACCCCGGCCCCCGCTTCGCCCACCGGCCCCGCCACGAGTACGGCCCCGGGCACGCCGAGCGGCACCACTCCCCCGGGCACCACCCCGCCCGGCACCACCCCGCCGGGCAGCACCACCCCGGTGCCGGCCGGCGCCCGCTGGCAGCCCACCCCGGGCCTGACCTGGCAGTGGCAGCTCGGCGGCACCGTGGACCAGTCGGTGGACGTCCCGGTCTACGACATCGACGGCTTCGAGAACGACGCCTCGGTGGTGGCCGCGCTGCACGCCAAGGGCCGCAAGGTGATCTGCTACATCAACGCCGGCTCCTGGGAGAACTTCCGCCCCGACGCCACCGCCTTCGCCAAGGCCCTGCAGGGCTCGGACACCGGCTGGAAGGGCGAGAAGTGGTTCGACATCCGCAAGCTCGACCAGCTGAAGCCGCTGATGGCGGCCCGCTTCGACATGTGCAAGAGCAAGGGCTTCGACGCCATCGAGCCGGACACCATCGAGGCCTACAACCAGAACAGCGGCTTCCCGCTGACCCCTGACGACCAGCTGAAGTACAACCGGATGCTGGCGCAGCTCGCGCACGACCGAGGCCTGGCCATCGGCCTGAAGAACGACCTGGACCAGATCCCCGCGCTGCTGCCGGACTTCGACTTCGCGGTCAACGAGGAGTGCTCGCAGTTCGACGAGTGCGACCGCGTCGCGCCCTTCATCAAGGCGGGCAAGGCGGTCTTCCATGTCGAGTACAAGCTCGACACGGACCGGTTCTGCGCCAAGGCCAAGTCGCTGGGCTTCAGTTCGATGCAGAAGAAGCTCGACCTGAACGCCTGGCGCAAGCCCTGTTGAGGTGTTCCGCTTCCGTCGCGCGGGTGACCCGGACGAGGGCCACCCGCGCGATGGTCACTTGACCGCCAGCCAGATGACGGCACCCAGGACGGCCAGCGCGACGACGGCGATCAGCGCGATCACGCCGGTCCGGCTGCCGCCGCCGCTGCTGCGGCCGTAGGTGGTGGAAACGTTGCCCGGCTCCTGGCGTGCCGGGGTCTCGTCGACGAACGCCCGGAACATCTGAGTGCTGCCGGCGGGGTCGTAGTCGTTGTCAGCCATGGCAGGGACTCTAACGAATCGGCCCACCTCAGGCACAGCCCGGACCCCCTTCCCCGGCCGGCCCACCGCCCCGCCGCACGACGGCGGTACGACGGGCCCGTGAACACCGCGCGGAACACGGAATGCCGCACCGCGGGATCGGGTTGACTGCGATCATGACCGGAACCCACAGCCGGGTGAGCCTCGGCACCTCCGACCTGTCCGTCTTCCCGCTCTCCCTCGGCGGCAACGTCTTCGGCTGGACGGCCGACGAGCAGCAGTCCTTCGCGGTCCTGGACGCCTACGCCGCGGCCGGCGGCAACTTCGTCGACACCGCCGACGTCTACTCGGTCTGGGCCCCGGGCAACACCGGCGGCGAGTCCGAGACCGTCCTCGGCAACTGGCTGCGCAGCCGCGGCAACCGCGACGACGTCGTGATAGCCACCAAGGTCGGCATGCACCCCGAGGCGAGCGGCCTCCGCGCCGCCACCATCAAGGCCTCGGCCGAGGCCTCGCTGCGCCGCCTCGGTGTGGAGCGGATCGACCTCTACTACACCCACCGGGACGACGACACCCCGGTCGAGGAGTTCGTCACCGCCCTGGACGAGCTGGTCCGCGCGGGCAAGGTCCGCGCGGTCGCCGCCTCCAACATCGGTGCCGAGCGGCTGGCCGAGGCCCTGACCTTCGCCGAGCGCGAGGGCCTGGCGAAGTACGTCGCCGTCCAGCCGCACTACAACCTGGTCTCCCGCGACACCTTCGAGGGCCCGCTGGCCGACGTGGTCGCCGCGCACGGCCTGGCCACCGTGCCGTACTACGCGCTCGCCTCCGGCTTCCTGACGGGCAAGTACCGTCCGGGCGGCCCGGACGTGGCCAGCGCCCGCGCCGAGGGCGCCGCCCGCTACCTCGCCGAGCCGCGCGGCCCCAAGGTGCTGGAGGCGCTGGACAGCGTCGCCGCCGAGCACGGGGTCGAGCTCGCCTCCGTCGCGCTGGCCTGGCTCGCCGCCCGTCCGACGGTCGCCGCCCCGATCGCCAGCGCCCGGAGCGTCGAGCAGCTCCCGCCGCTGCTGGCCGGCGCCACGCTGGAGCTCACGCCGGAGCAGACCGCCCTCCTGGACGCCGCCTCCCTGGCCTGAGCACCGCCACCGGACACCACCGGGCCCCGGCAGCAGCGCGCTGTCGGGGCCCGGTGGTGTCCGCGGGGGCTACGGCCGCCCGAAGTGGGTCGGGTAGTAGCCCGGGGCGAGGGTCGAGACCCGGACGGTCTTGCCCGGCCGGGGCGCCTCCACGAACGTGCCGCCGCCCAGGTAGATCCCCACGTGGTGGATCCCCGAGGCACGGCCGCTGTCCGACCAGAACACCAGGTCGCCCCGGCGCAGCTGCCCGGCGCTGATCGGCGTGGTCGCCGCGTACTGGTCGTCGGCCACCCGCGGCAGGCCTATCCCCGCACGCCGGTAGGCCTGCTGCACCAGCCCCGAGCAGTCGTAGCCGGACGGGCCGTCGCCGCCCCAGACGTACGGCTTGCCGAGCTGGGCGAGCGCGTAGTCGACGGCCGCCTCCTTGCTCCCGGAGGCCGGCGCTGGGTCCGAGGACGGCCGGCTCACCGGCCGGGCGGGGGCCGGGGCCGGACCTCCGCCGGACTGCCCGGTGCGGTTCAGGTAGACGTCGTAGTGGCTGGTCCAGCGCCACTCGCCGCTGCCGTTCTCGAACCAGTACTTCGACCCGTCCCACCCCTGGCGCGGCCTGTAGGCGGAGGCCGGTCCGTTGGAGACGGCCTCGGATCCGGCGGAACCGTCGGCCCGGCCCGCACGGCCGGCGTAGACGTCGTAGTGGCTGGTCCAGCGCCACTCACCGGCGCCGTTCTTGAACCAGTACTTCGACCCGTCCCACCCCTGCTTCCCGGCCGCGGCGTGCGCGGACCCGGCACCGGCCGTCAGCCCGACCACGCCGGCGCCCGCCAGCACGGTGGTCGCCAGGCAGGTGCTCCGCACGGCGCGGTGTATTCGGCTGCCGCCGGCCGCCGCCGCGGAGCGGGCGGTGCGCGGCCGGGGCGCGCAGTTCGGGCAACCGCAGCCGGCGATCGCGGGGATGCTGCCGAGGCGCTCCTCGAAGCCGATCAGGCCGGGATCCTCGTCGAGGCCGGGATCGGGTTCGGCGTACGCGCCGGTGGCTATCCTCATGCGGGTCGTCCTTCCTTCCGCCCGGCACGGACGGCCGGGGACGGTACCGAGGCGGCCACTCCGGCCGGGGCGACGAAGGCGACCAGCAGCTGCTCCATCAGCGCGCTGCGGGCGGCCTCGTCCAGTTCGTGCGCGGTCGCGCGCTCCAGACGCCGGACGGCCAGCGCCGCCGCCTCCACCGCGTCGTCCACCAGCACCGTCCGCAGACCCGCGTCCAGGTCGGCCAGCCGGCGGCGGCGCATCGACTCGGCGACCTCGGGCGCGTAGTCCAGCCCCAACGGCTGCGCCGAGTAGACCTCCAGGCCCGCCGGGGCGACCTCGGCGGCCAGCGCCCTGGTCAGCTCGTCGGCGAACCACTGCCCGTCGCGCAGCGCGGGACCGGGCGCCGCGTTGCTGTCGCAGGGCAGCGTGGACGCGGTGCGGGTGAGCACCGCCTGGACCTGCTCGCGCAGGTAGCCCTCGTGGTCCTCGATCGCCAGCAGCGCCCGCGCGGTGTCCTTGACCCGCCAGACGATCAGCAGCCGGACCACGATCGGCGTGCCGGTCCGGTCGACCACCTTCACCGGCTCGCTGCGCCAGTGCCGCAGCCGCACGTCCACCCGGCGGCGGCGCAGCAGCGGGTTGACCCAGACCAGGCCGGTCCGGCGGACGGTGCCCCGGTAGCGGCCCCAGCGGGTCAGCACCCGGGTCTCGCCGCCCGCGTTGGCCAGCAGTCCGGCGAGCGCGACCACCACCAGCAGGCCGGCTGCGCTGACCCCGGCGATCGACGCGGCGTCCACCTCCGCCCGCCCGCTCGCCCGGGCCGCGGGGCTGCGCAGGTCGGCCAGCGCGTCCCAGCGCGGGATGACGCCGGTGCGCAGCAGCAGGAACAGCACCCCGGCCAGCCCGAGCAGCACCACCAGCAGGGCGGTCCAGCCGGGCAGCGTGGCGGCGCCGTGCTCGCGCAGCGCCTGGTCGGCGCGCGGCGGCCGCCGGGAGGTGGTGGCGGCGGTGGCCCCGGCCGAGGCGGCGTCCAGCAGCTCGACGTGCTCCGGGGCGGCCGACTCCAGCGGGTACCGCAGGTCCGCCGGGGCGGCGGACGAGGGCCCGGGGACGACCGCCAGCGGGGTGGTCGCCGGTCCGCCGTCGCCCGGACCGACCGGCTTGGCGGACTTCGCCGTTCCGACCGCCGTGACCCTGGCCAGCGGGCTGGCGCCGGAGGCGGAACGTTCCGGCAGTGCCGGCGGGAGCGTCTGGAACAGGGTGTCGGGTCGCTGGGAAGAGTCGCGGGTGACGTCCATGCACGGATCCTCTGAGTCGGTGTGTCGCGCAACGGGCGGCCCGGATCTGACGGGCAGTGCCAGGGTCAGGCTAAGTTCATACGTCATCAAATGCGACATTTGAGTCGAGGTGTGTCGACATTTGCTGACGAATCGTCCATAGCCGACCTGACGCGCAGGCACATGAACGGATGGTCGGGACGGTTCGGCGCCGGTCAGCGCCGTCGAGCACCGGACCCGCGGGCGAACACCCGACGGGTGATCAGCCCGAGCCCGGCGAGCAGAAGCAGGATCCCGGCGAGCGCGCTGCGTCGGCCGGCCTCCCCGGACCGCGCCGCCGCACTCTGCGAGCTCTCGACCGGCGGCACGGCCAACGGGCGGGCCGTGCCCTTGGCGGACACGGTGGATTCGACGGGATCGGCGGGATCGGCGGTCTCGGCGGTCTCGGCGGTCCCGGTGGTCCCGGTGGGGGTGTCCGCCGGGCCGGCCGACGACGGCCCGGCGGTCGGGGCGGCGGCGGCAGCGCGGAACGCGGTGACGGCAGAGGTCGGTGTCGAGGTCGGACTCGGACTCGGGATCGCAGTCGGAGAAGCGGTCGCGGCGGGCGGGGCACCGGGACTCGGCTTCGCGGACACCGACGGAACGACGATCGGCAGCACCCCCGCCGGAACCGGCACCGACACCCCGGGCACCACCACAACGGACGGGCTCGGACTCGCCGAGGCCGAAGCCGCGGCCGTGGCCGTGGCCGTCAGGCTGGCCACGGTCGAAGCCGACGCCGACGTGCTCGACACCACCGGGCTCCGCGTGGCCGACGCCGACACAGCCGCCGACGCCGACGTGCTCGACACCACCGGGCTCCGCGTGGCCGACGCCGACCGGCTCACCGTCGGGCTCGGGCCGACCGGGCTCGGCGCCGCCGCCGCGGCGGCGACCCGCACCCGCACCGGATCCGCCGACGTCGCGTTCCCCGCCTGGTCGGTGGCCGTGACGGTCAGCCACTGCTCCCCGTCCGTCAGGTCCCGGTTGGCGGTGCAGGTCCAGCTCCCGTCGAACGCCGCCGTCGCCCCGCACAGCACGGTCCGCTGCTCGGTGCCCGCGCTCGGCCCGGCCGTGACCAGCACCTTCGAGCCCGGTTCTGCCCGCCCGGCAAGCTTCGGTCGGCGGACCTTCAGGCTCTCCCCCGGGGCCGGCGAGCGGAGCACCGGCCGGTCCGGTGCGACGGTGTCGACCACCAGCGTGACCGGCTGCCCGGCCGTCCGGTTCCCCGCCGCATCGACCGCGACCGGGAGGAGCTGGTGCTTCCCCTCCGCCAGGTTCTCCACCGGCAGGCAGGACCACCGCCCGTCCGTCCGCACCGCCGTGCTGCACAGCTCGCCGGCGGCCGGGCGGTCGGTGACCGAGACGGTGCTGCCCGCGTCGCCGGTGCCGGTGAGCTGCAGCCCGGGGTCGTTGGTGTAGGCGGGGGTGGTGAGCGCGGGGGCGGTCGGCGGCGCGGTCTTCACCACGACCTTGACCGGCTCGCCGCGCAGCACCACGCCGCCGCTGGTGGTCTCCACCGGGGTGAGGCCGTGCGTGCCCGGGGCGAGCGCCGCGCCGGGGCGGCAGGACCAGTCGCCGTCCCGCCCGACCTTGGACCGGCAGAGCGCGGTGTCGCGTTCCCTGATCTCGACCGTGGCGCCGGCCACCGCGCCCTCGCCGCTGATCTCCGGGCGGGCGTCGGCGAGGACGGTGCCGTCGACCGGCTCGGCGATCTCGGGCCTGGCGGCTCCGACGGTCAGCTTGATCCGCTGGTCGGAGACCTGCCCGGAGTCGGCGTAGCCGCCGGAGGAGACCAACTGGCCGGTGTCCCGGCCGATCCGCAGCCGGGCCCAGGTCTCGCCCGAGGCTGCGCCGGGCGGGACGGTCCACTCCAGGGTCGCGGTGTCGGCGCCGGGCGGGACCTCGGTCTGCACCCGCTCGGCGGGCTCGAACCGGCCGGTGTGCCCGAAGTCGATCCAGCCGGCCAGGGTGGCGGGCTGGTCGCCCACCTCGACCGGAACGGTCAGCCGGTAATAGCGGCCGATCGCGGCCTCGGCGGGGAAGCTGATCGACGGGTCGGCGCCCTGGTACTCGCCACGGCCGGGCTGCAGCGCGGGCGGCGGGCCGGCGAAGGCGCCGCGCAGCGAGGCGCCGTGGTCGAGCCGGACCAGCGGCTCGTCGCCCGCGGCCCCGGCGGAGCGGTTCCCGGCGTGCCGCGACGGGGCGGCGTCGACGCCGAGGAAGAGGTCGGAGACCACGTGCGAGGCGTTGCCGTAGCCCTGCGGCGCGGTGCCGAGGCCCTCGTCGACGGTGACGGTGTAGGCCTGGCGCAGGACGGGCGGGGCGGTGGTGCTGCCGGCCCGGGCGGTGGAGCGCTGCTCGACCCGGAACACCGCGGTGCGGAAGGTCCCGGCGAGCTCCAGGGAGCCTTCGGCGGCGGAGCCGGGCGCGCCGTCGGAGGTGCCGTCGCGTCCCGCGGGGGCGAGGGCGTTGCCGTCGACCGTCCAGCCGGGCCAGTCGGTGCGGTTGACCAGGGTGGGGGCCGCGGGCGAGCCGCCGGTGAGGGTGAGCCGGGCCGAGGTGCCGGTGGTGCCGGATTTCCCGGTGGCGATCGCGGCGAGGCCGCTGAGGTGCAACCGGGGATTGCGGACCGGACGGGAGAATGTCAGCCGGAGCGTTCCCGCGGTGCGCCAGGAACCGTCCGTCTGCGGACGGTCCGGAGTGATGGTGAAAGCCTGCGCGGGATCTCCCGGGCGCATTCCGTCCGCATATCGGGTGGCTGTACGCCCCCCTCCGGGCCGTTCCGCCAATTCTCCCGATCCGGCGGTGACACCCGTACCGGGCGAGGCGTCGAAATCGAGCCGGACGGAAAGTCCTGAGGGCAGCACCGCGCGGTGTTCCCCCGACCAGGCGTCAGGGGATTGTTGGGCCACCGAGAACGGGGCGGTCCAACCGGTCAGCAGCCCGGCCGTGAGGACGGCCAGGGCGGCAGCGGTGCGGGGGGACTGTCGGCTCATCCGGCTCTCCTTCGCGGTCGGCTGCCGGGGGCGGGCAGTCTGGTCACAAGATCCGACAAAAAAGGAATCACGACCCCGGACCCGGCCCTAGCGCGACACCTGCGCTCTCGACCGCGTCCCACCCATTCGGCCGTCATCCGAGCGGCAGGACGGGATGTACCCGAAACGGCTGCATTTCATCCGTAAGGAGGCAATCGACACCACCCGAACGGACGCGGGAATGGGAAATCCCGGACGATCCGGCGGACACCAGCGTCCGGGACCTGACCATTCATCGGAGCACTCTGTTCGAATCGCCCGACCCTCGCCCACCACCCGGGGCGCGGGGGCCGCCGGCCCGTCCGAGCGTCCGGCGGGACCGGGCGAGGGCCGGCGGGCACGCCGGCGTTGATCAAGAGCGCCGAGCAGTCGGCCCGGGAGGCCCGGGGGAGCCCGGAAACGGGAGAAGCCCCCGGCCGGTGGCCGGGGGCTTCTCGATGGTGCGCTCAGCAGGATTCGAACCTGCAACCTCTTGATCCGTAGTCAAGTGCTCTATCCGTTGAGCTATGAGCGCAAGGAACGGGCAAACCCGATCTTGCGGTGGTTGGTGCGCTCAGCAGGATTCGAACCTGCAACCTCTTGATCCGTAGTCAAGTGCTCTATCCGTTGAGCTATGAGCGCCCGCCCCGGTGAACCGTGCCCCCGGGGCGTTGCGGGGACAACATTACATGACCTGCGACGTGGGGCGAAATCGATTGCCCCCGGGCCGGTCCGGGCCGGGTTCCGGGGCGGTTCCTGCCCGGTCCGCTGCGGTGGCGGCGCCCGGGCGGGAACGGGGACGGGGGCAGGACGCGGGATCGGAACCCGAGGCGGACCCGGACATGCGAAGAGCCCCCGCCGACGTGATCGTCGACGGGGGCTCCCGACTGGCGGAGGCTGAGGGATTTGAACCCTCGATCAGGAATAACCCCGAAACCGCATTAGCAGTGCGGCGCCATAGACCGGACTAGGCGAAGCCTCCCCACATGGACCGCATCCGCGCGAGCGGACCCGTTCCGTGTGTCAGTGATGATGCCACAACCCTGGGGCCCGGCACCAACCACCGCCAACGTTACTAGGCGGGTCGTCCCCGCCGCAAAGAAGAATGAGATACTGCCGTCTCCGGAGGAGCTGCCCCGAGCCGAGGAGACCTGTCGACGTGAGCAGCAGGCCGATCCGAGGCGCTGCTCGCCTCGCCGCCATACTCGACGCCCTGCCCGACGCGTTGTTGCTGGTGAACAGCAACGGCACCGTCGTGGACGCCAACAGTGCGGCCGTCCAGGCACTGCAGGCGCCGGGCACCTCGCTCGTCGGCATGGGCGTGCTGGGCCTGCTCCCCGAGTTCGACCCCAGCCGGATCCCCGGCTCGATGCGCCCGGCCACCCGCGACGGCGACGCCCCCGACCGCCCGGTCCGGATGACCGCCCACCGCACCGACGGCACCACCTTCCCGGTCGAGGTCTCCGGCAACGACTTCGCCGACGACAACGACGGCGGCCGCGGCTACGCGCTCTCCCCCCTCGTCCCGTACGACCCGTACCGCGAGGGCTCCCGCTCGCCGTCCTCCTCCGACCTGCTCCTGCTGCTGGTCCGCGACCTCTCCGGCCGGCTCGGCGTCGAGGCCGAGCTGCGCCGCCAGCACAAGCAGACCGAGATGATCCTGCGCGCCGCCGCCGAGGGCGTGCTCGGGGTGGACCTCGAAGGCCGCTGCGTGCTGGTCAACCCGGCCGCCGCGCACATCCTGGAGTACCGGGCGAGCGAGCTGGGCGGGCGCGAGCTGCACCCGCTGATCCAGCACTCCCGGGCCGACGGCACCCCGCTGACGCTGGAGGAGTCCGCGCTGCTGGACACGCTGACCTCCGGGCGCAAGCACCGGGTGCGCGGCACCGTGCTGTGGCGCAAGGACGGCCGTCCGGTCACCGTCGATCTCACCACCGCCCCGGTCCGGGACGGCGACCAGCTGGTCGGCGCGGTGATGACCTTCACCGACCGCAGCCGCGAACTCGCCCTGGTCGCCCGCAACGAGCACCTCACCGCCGTCCTGGAGA
Organism: Kitasatospora sp. NPDC086791; assembly: GCF_040685975.1. Taxonomy (NCBI): domain Bacteria; kingdom Bacillati; phylum Actinomycetota; class Actinomycetes; order Kitasatosporales; family Streptomycetaceae; genus Kitasatospora; species Kitasatospora sp. NPDC086791. The sequence goes on from NZ_JBFBOC010000018.1 coordinate 46,661, forward strand.
ACGAGCTGGGCAACGCGCTGACCGCGCTGAACCAGCGGCTGGACACGCTCGCCGCCGACCCGGCCGGGCAGCTCTGGCCGGAGGCCAACTGGACGCTGCGCCGGCTCGCCGCCGAGTGCCGCCGGTTCGGAAAGCTGATCGAAGGGGTCCTCGACCACCAGCGCTCCGAGGCCGGCGAGAGCGGCGCGGCGGACGCCAAGGACGGCAAGGACGGCAAGGAGTCCAGGGACTCCGACGACGCCGGGGACGCCAAGGCCAGCCAGAGCGGCAAGGGACGGCGGAAGTCCGCCGCCCGGGTGCCGGTCGCCCTGGACGAAGTGGTCCGCCGGGCCGTCGAGGAGGCCGGCGAGCTGGTCGGCCCGGGCCGGGTCCGCTTCTCGGTGCACGCCGCCGCGGTCGAGGTGATCGCCGACGAGCGGCGGCTCGCCCAGGCCCTGGCCCACCTGGTCGCCGACGTCAGCGGCACCGGCCTCGATCTGGACCCGCCCGTCGTCCCGTCCCCCGGCCTGGCCGTGCCCGGTCTGGCCGGCGGCGCGGCTCCCGCGCTGCCGCCCGCCCCCGAGGTGCCGACCGTCGTCCTGGCCGCCGCCCAGCGCGGCGAGGTCGCCCGGATCGAGATCCGCGGCCCCGGCGTCGGCGGCAGCCCCGTCCACCTGCCGATAGCCCGCTCGGTGGTCGAGCGGCACGGCGGCGTGCTCCAGCCGCACGAGCTGCCCGGCCGGGCCGGCACCACCTACGTCGTCGAACTGCCGCTGGACCCGGCCGCCGCGAAGGCCGCCGCCGAACGCGCCACCACGGAGGGCCGCTCCGACCGGCCCAAGGAGAGCGACAGCGCCGTCCTGCCCGAGCTGCCGGGCATCCCGCAGCTGCCCAGCAGCGGCGACACCGCCGACACCGCCGAGGCCGGCCGACGGCCGGGCAGCGAGGCCCCGGAGCCCGAGCAGGCGCCCGCCGAGGAGCCCGCCGCCGGCGAGCGGCGCGGCCGCCGCGGCCGTCCGGCCGCCGAGACCCCGGAGCCCGCCCCGACCGCCGCACCCGCCCCGACCGCCGCACCCGACGCGTCCGCCGGGCCTGCCTCGCCCGCCGCGCCCGACGTCCCCGCCGAGCAGTGGCCGAACGCCCCCGCCCGGGTCGAGCGGGCCGTCCCCGAGCAGTGGAACGGCACCGGCAACGACCCCGCGTACGGCCGTCAGGGCCTGGCCGGCCCGGGCGGCGCGCAGAGCGACCCGTGGGGCAAGGACGACGGCCGCTCCGGCCCCGCCTACGCCGTGCCCGTCGAGGGCGAGCGGCCGCAGCAGAGCCGGCCCGGCGGTCGTGAGCCGCTGGCGCTCGGCCCGGGCCCCACCGCCTCCCCGGCCGCCGCCCCGGTCACTCCTCCCGCCGCCGCCCCGATCGCCGTCGCGCCCCCGGTCGCCGACGGCACCCCGCCGGGTGGCACCCCGGCCGGCGGGGCCGCCCCGGACGCGGCCCAGGCCACCGGCGAGCCCAAGCCCCGCCGACGCCGTGCCCTGCCCTCCACCGAGGACTCCTCCGGCGGCTTCGCCCTGCCCGGGGCAGGCGACACCCCGATGTACCCCGGCCTGGAACACGCCCTGCCGGCCGGCCCCGCGCCCGCGCTGCCCGAGCCGGCCGCCGCGCCCACCGGACGCCGGCGCCGGCTGGCCGTCCCGCCGGGCCCCGGCCCGGACGCGTCGACGGGCGCCTCCGGTACGGCCGCGGCACCCGGACCGGCCGTGCCCGCCGGGCCGTTCGCTCCGCCCGCGCCCGCCGGGCCTGCCGGCCAGGAGGCGGGTGCCCCCGGCACCGCGCTGGAGCCCGCCCGGCCCGCGCTGCCCGCCGCCGAGGAGCCCCCGGGCCCGCGCCCGGTCGGCACCGGCCTGGGCGAGCTCGCCCCGCCGCGTCCGCTCGGCGCCCCGCCGCTGCCCGCCGTCCCGGCACAGCCGTCCGCCCCCGCCGAGGCCCGGACCGCCCCGCGCCCGATGGCCGAACTCCCGGCCGCCGACGCGCGGCCCGCCGCCGAGCAGCTGCCGACCGCCGGCGGCGAGCTGGCCAACACCCGGCGGCTGCTGGTCTGGCCCGAGCCCGACCCGGCGACCAAGCAGGCCCTGCAGGCGCGCGGCTACCTCCCGGTGATCGTCAGCTCCCGCGAGGAGGTGGACGCCCAGGCCGCCGGCTTCCCCGCCGCCCTCTTCGTCGACCCGCTGACCGGACCGATCACCCGCACCGCGCTGCAGTCGCTGCGCACCGCCGCGCTCAACCGCCGCATCCCGGTGCTGGTCACCGCCGGCCTCGGCCAGGCCACCCGGGACGCCGTGTACGGCCCCGACCCGGCCGTGCTGCTGCGCGCCCTCGCACCCCGCGACGGCGAGCACCACGCCCCGCGGGTACTGCTGGTCGAGGGCGACCCGGACATCGCCGCCGCCATGATCAGCGGCCTGGAACGGCGGGGCATGCACGTCGAGCACGCGGTGGACGAGAACGACGCCGTGGCCCGCGCCAGCAGCGTGCAGCCCAACCTGGTGGTGATGGACCTGCTGCAGATCCGCCGCCGCCGGGTCGGCCTGCTGGACTGGCTGCGCGCCAACGACCGGCTGCACCGCACCCCGCTGGTGGTCTACACCTCGGTCGACCTCGACCCGCGCGAACTGCCCCGGCTGCGCACCGGCGAGACGGTGCTGTTCCTCGCCGAGCGCTCGACCAGCGAGGACGTCCAGGGCCGGATCGTGGACCTGCTCGGACGCATCGGCGCGATGGGCGAGGCGGGCGTCGCCGCCGCGGGCTGAGGCCCGCCGCAGCACGCGGGAACGGCCACACCCACGGGAACGGCCGCAGCACGCGAGGAGGGCCGGCCGCCCCCGTTCCGTACGGGGGTGACCGGCCCTGCCGCGTGCCGTGCGGCTGCTACTCCTTGCCGAGCACCGTGACGTCCAGCTCGTCCGCCGCGTAGTGCGCCCGGATCACCTTCTTGTCGAACTTGCCGACCGAGGTCTTCGGCACCGACTCCACGATCGACCAGCGCTCCGGCAGCTGCCAGGAGGCGATCCGCTCGGCCAGGAAGGCCCGCAGTTCCTTCAGCCCGACGGTCGCACCCGGGCGCAGCACCACGGTGGCCAGCGGGCGCTCGCCCCACTTCTCGTCCGGGACGGCGACCACGGCGGCCTCGGCCACCTCGGGGTGCGCCATCAGCTGGTTCTCCAGCTCGACCGAGGAGATCCACTCGCCGCCGGACTTGATGACGTCCTTGGCCCGGTCGGTGAGGGTCAGGTAGCCGTCGGCGGTGATGGTGCCGACGTCGCCGGTGCGCAGCCAGCCGTCCTCGGAGAACTTGTCGTCCGGGCGGAGCGGGTCCTGCCCGGCGCCGCCGTAGTACGCCCCGGCGATCCACGGGCCGCGCACCTCCAGCTCGCCCGCCGAGACGCCGTCGTGCGGCATCCGCTCGCCGCCCGGGCCGATCAGCCGGGCCTCGACCGAGGCCGGGAAGATGCCCTGGGTGACCCGGTACGGCCACTCCTCCTCGGGGGTGAGGCCGCCCGGGGGCTGGGCGAAGGAGCCCAGCGGCGAGGTCTCGGTCATGCCCCAGGCGTGGATGACCCGGATGCCGTGGCGCTCCTCGAAGCCCTTCATCAGCGACGGCGGACAGGCGCTGCCGCCGATGACCACCATGCGCAGGCTGGAGGTGTCGTAGTCGCCCGCGTCGAGCTCGTCCAGCAGGCCGCTCCAGATGGTGGGGACGGCGGCGCTGACGGTGGGGCGGACGGCCGCGATCATCTCGGCCATCGGCTTGGGCTGGAGGAAACGGTCCGGCATCAGCAGGTTGGCACCGGACATGAAGGCGGCGTGCGGGATGCCCCAGGCGTTCACGTGGAACATCGGGACGACCGGCAGCGCGGTGTCACGCGGGGTGAAGGCGAAGTTGTCGCCGGTGTTGACCTGCAGGCAGTGCAGGTAGACCGAGCGGTGGCTGTAGAGCACGCCCTTCGGGTCGCCGGTGGTGCCGGAGGTGTAGCAGAGCACGGCGGCCTGCCGCTCGTCGATGTCGCTCCGCCACGGGAACGCGGTGGGCCGGCCCGCGATCAGCTCCTCGTAGTCGTGCACCCCGCCCGCGAAGCCGGCCAGCAGCGAACGGTCGCCGGGGCCGCTCACCACGATGTGCTTGAGCGTGGGCGCGAGCTCCGGCAGCACGGCGGCGAGCATCGGGAGGACCGTGCCGTTGACGATGATCACGCGGTCGGCGGCGTGGTCGACGATGAACGACAGCTGCTGGGCGGGCAGCCGCAGGTTGAGCGTGTGCAGCACGGCCCCCATCGCCGGCACCGCGAGGTACGCCTCCAGGTGCTCGGCGTTGTTCCACATCAGGGTGGCGACCCGGTCGTCCCCGGTCACCCCGAGCTCGTCGCGCAGCGCGCACGCCAGCTGCGCGGCACGGGCGCCCACCTCGGCGTACGTACGGACGACCGGCCCGGTGCCGTCCCAAGTGGTCACCGTCGAGCGGCCGTGGATCGTGGACCCGTGCTCCAGGATTCGGGCGACGGTGAGCGGAACGTCCTGCATCGTGCTGAACACGGGTCCTCCTTGACCGGCCTGCGAGCGGCAAGATTGCTACTGGTTGGTAGCGGGATCTCGTCGCCTGATTCTGGCGCGATGCGGCTGCGCTGTCAGCAGACCGGGCTCGAATGAGACCCGTTTCTCTGTCTCGCGTCTACGCGGCGAGATCGTGCTCGGCGCCGGCAGAGTCGCCCTTGGGCCACGGGTCCGGCATCCACACGGGGTGGATCCCGACAACGACCTCGTCCTCGGACTTCCGCACGAGAGCAACGCGTCGGATCAGCTTTCGGATGATCGCGTTGCGTTCCTCGACCAAGAGGGTGTCCCATTCGGCCATGAGGCCAACGACCAGCGGCCGCACGTCTCCGAAGGTCTGGTGCTCGACCACGACGGGCATCAGGCGCCCCCAACAGCAACGGGTCGAATCGCAACGCGGTAGCCCAGCGTCGCCCCCGCCCGCTCGATGACGCCGCCGGCCTGCTCGGCCGTCAGGGCGACGTGCAGGACGTCGCCCGGCTCCAGCTGCACGGCGCTGTCGACGCAGAGCGCCAAGCGCAGGGCCGAATCCGGCGACTGGGCAACCTCAGCGTACGAAACGGTCGTTTCCTCGATCTGCGGAACCACAGCGGTCCCCTTCCTGGTTCGTCTCAGGTGGCCGGGCTGGCAGCGAGGTATGTCGTCACTCGCTGCCAGCCCGCGTGTGCATCTGTCAGGCCGCGGCCGGAGTGGGCGCGAGTGCCCAGACAGCCTTGCCGTACGAGTCGATCTCCTCGACGCCCCACTCGTCTGCGAGCTGATCCACGAGGAACAGCCCACGGCCCGTCGTGGAGTCGAGCTCGGGGCACCGTGCGCACAGCTCGCCCGGCGCGCGATCAGCGACCGCGATGTATACGAATCCCGGTCTCAGTTCGAGGACTACCGTCGGGACGCCGCCGTGCAGGATGGCGTTCGACACCAACTCCGAGAGCAGCAGGCACGCCGTACCGGGGTCGAGGCCGAGCGAGGACAGCAGATCCCGCAGGAAGCGCCGGACAGCACCAACGACCTGCGGGGCCGCGGGCAGGAAGAGGTCGAGCCGGAAGCCGTCCGAATCGTCGTCGGGCGGGCGCACCAAGGGCAGCAGCAGCATGACAGGGTCTCCAGTCTCCTGGGGTAGGCAGGTGCCTGCGCCGTCGTCGTCGGGTCCGTGGCTTGCCCCCGCCGAATCGACGGGTACGCAGGCATCGGCTACCTGCAAGACCCGTCCGGGGTGCACTTCGGGCCGCTTGACGAACAGTCAGCAAGCGGCGCGCGATCCACGGTAGGAGCTACCCCCTCATTAGTGCAACCCTCTCCCGACAGGGGGGGTAGGTTGACCCGGCAGGAAAGTGGCGCCGCGCGGCCCGCGCACGCGACACTGCCGGTACAGGAAGGGGTGGACCCGTGGCACTGCGAGCGCACATCAGCGAGCGCCAACGACGGTACGGCGCCGAGGTGCGCCGGCTACGGCTTGACGCCGACATATCGGTGCAGGTGGCCGCCGCTCACGTTGGCATGCGCGGCCCCCAGCTGAACCACATCGAGGCTGCACGGACCGGCCTCGACGAGCAGAGGCTGCGCAAGTTCGCCGAGCTGTACGGCTGTGACGATGCGGCCTACCTCGACACACTTGCAGCACTGGGCGCGAGCGACGGCAAGGGATGGTGGAGCAGCTATCGACGCAAAGTCCCCACCTTCGCACTCGACCTTGCAGAGCTCGAACACTGGGCTACGCGATATCTCAGCTATGAGACGTTCTTCATCCCCGGGCTTCTGCAGACCGAGCAGTACATGCGCAAGCTGTTCGAGAACGGCGAAACGTCGCTCTCGAAGGAACAACTTGACGACACGGTGCAGTTTCGGCTCGACCGCCAAGCGATCCTCACCGGCTCCGCGGACTTTCATTTCGTGATCCACGAGGCAGCCCTGCTGATGAGCTTCACGGGCGCGGACGCCATGCGCGAACAGCTCGCCCACCTGCTTGAGCTCGGCGAACGTCCCAACGTGACGATTCAGATCTTCCCGTTCAGCGTGAAGGCTACGCTGCCGTTCAGCGGGCCGTTCCTCATCACGGAGCCATCATCGCCAGCACTGTCAACGGTGGTGATCGACCATCCGGGCGAATCGGCTTTCACCGATGCGCCGGAGGCGTTGAGCAAGTACCGAGCCAGGTTTGACGATCTTGGCCGACTGGCACTTCCCTCGGGAAATGCAAAGAAGTCCGCACAACCCAAGTCGGGCCGGGATTCGTGGGGAGTTGTTCAACACATCAAACACAGCTTGGAAATGGAAAGGTAAGTCATGCCGAACCAGTGGCAGAAGTCGACGAGCAGCACGCAGGACGGCGGCAACTCGGTTGAGGTCTCGACGAGCAGCGAGGGCCTGATCGTCATGCGGGAGTCCGAGCGACCGGGCGAGACCATCACGACGACCCAGACGAAGTTTCGACTGTTCGTCGAAGGCGTGAAGCGCGGAGAGTTCGATCACTACTTCGCCTAGCAGGCGCCCGCACAGCCGGCCCCCCTTGACCGAAACAAGGGGGGCCGGTGACACGTCTGCGGGAACCCCCGCATTCGTGACCCCTTCACTCTTGCAGGCTTACTCAGGGTAGGTCTACCGTAACGATACGCGCCGCCGGCGTCGGTGGCCCGATTCGTGAGGCGGTGTACTGCCATGCCCGAAACTTCCCTCCCCCGTACGCCGGGTACGGCATCGAGGGGATACGCGGGCCCCGTCACCGCCTACATCAAGGGGATCACCGAGCACGCAGAGTTCGCCCAACTCCCGGACGCAATGGCGGCATTGCTCTCGTCCGTCAGCACGCTCCCCCTCGAAGCGGGCAACCGAGTGGCGATAGAGCAGGCGCTCGCCCCCTCCCGGGCAACGCACATCGCCGAGCAACTCGATTATCTCGGCCAGGTGTCGTGGTGCGCCTTCGTCGAGCTGGACATCCACCTCGTCCGCATCCGTACGGGGTCGCCGAGTTCACTGCCCAGACTGGCGAGATACCGCGCTGCAGTACTCGAATCGAGCGCGTCGCCCGGCTGCGAGACCGGCGCCGCCACGGCCTAGCTTGCACCCCAACCGCGCCTGAGCTCCGGCGCGGTACAGACTCCCGCCCCTTGTGGGGGCGGGCACTTCCCCTCCCATCTGGGCGGGGATGGCACGTGCACTCCCGTCACTTCCAGAAGGGACAGCAATGCCTACCGCAACCGTCGAACTGCCGGTGTTTGACCGGCCCGAGTCCCGCCTGCCCTTGGGCACGGCGGGACCGACGCCGATGCCCGAGCTCGGCAAGGTGCAGGGACCGGGGTCGGCCCCCTTCGCCTTCCGGTTCCTCTCCCCGGTCACGGGGGCCGGCGGCATCCTGCCGGCGAACATCGAGTACGACCCCGAGTCGCAGACCTGCACGTACGAGGGCATGCCGCCCGGGGTCTACATGACCAGCACGCCGCCCAAGATCTACGGGCCGACGCAGCCCACCGGTCAGATGGACGCGCCCGACGACCCCGGAAGCAGCAACGACTAGATGTCAACTTCCGGTGCTGTCCTCGTAGTTACTGGATCGTTCGACCCCACGGCCGATCTCGTCATCGAGGAACTGACCCGGCGTGCCGTGCCCGTGTTCCGGGCTGACACAGCGTGGTTCCCGTCGAGGCTGACCCTTGCGGCCAGCCTCGACGGGGCCGGCTGGACCGGCACGCTGACGACGGACCGGCGGACGCTCGACCTGTCGAGCGTCCGCTCGGTCTACTACCGCCGCCCGACGGCGCCCGAGTTCCCCAACGACATGCCCGAGGAAGCGCGCGCAGTTGCCGCAGCAGAAGCTCGGCGAGGGTTCGGCGGACTGCTGTCCGCGCTCCCCTGCCCGTGGCTGCCGCCGCCCGGACGGGCCGCCGACGCCGAGTACAAGCCTCTACAACTCCGCGTCGCAGCCGAGTCCGGGCTCAGCGTTCCCCGCACCCTGATCACCAACGATCCGGCCGCAGCCCGATCGTTCGCCGACAAACTCGGCGGGCCGGTGATCTACAAGCCGTTCACGCCGATCAGGGGCACCATCGACGGCACGTCGATGGCCGTCTACGCCAACCTCCTGCAGCCCGACGACCTGCCGCATCCCGACATCGCCACCACGGCTCACCTGTTCCAAGAGTCGGTGCCGAAGGCTCACGAGGTGCGGCTCACCGTTGTTGGTTCGAAGATGTTCGCCGCCGAGATCCACGCTGGCTCTGAGGCAAGCCGCATCGACTGGCGGAGCGACTACGACAGCCTCACCTACAAGTCCTGCGCCGTGCCGGTGGACGTCGCCGCCGGCGTTCGACGCATGCTCGATCAACTCGGCCTCCCGTTCGGCGCGTTCGACTTCATCGTCACACCGTCTGACGAGTGGCGGTTCCTCGAAGTGAACCCGAACGGACAGTGGGGGTTCGTCGAGCAGGCAACGGGACTGCCCATCACGGCCGCAATCTGTGACCACCTCGAAGGGATCAACACCGCGTGACTACCGAGACCCTGCTCGACCCGCAGCAGCTGATCCACGCACGAGTTCAGCTCGCTTCCGAGATCGACCGCGGCAGCGCGGTCCTCTCCTCCCGGACAGCGGAGGCATTCCTGAACACGGCCCGCCACCCGTTCGTGCCGGTGTTCTACCGCAACACGGGCTCCACGTACGTGCCGTGGAGGATCACCGACGGCAATCACGACGAGTGGCTGCGGCAGGTGTACTCAAACCAAGCCCTGGTCACGGAAGTAGACGGCGTGCTGGCCGACGACGCCGAGCCGGCCGGGCAGACCGGAGCCGCGACGTCGTCCTCGACCATGCCCCGGCTCATGGCCGACATGCTCGACGCGCTCGACATCCGTACCGGTGATCGTGTTCTCGAAATCGGCACAGGCACCGGGTACAACGCCGCGCTGCTGTGCTTCCTCGCCGGCACGCAGAATGTGACGACCATCGACTACACCGCCCCCCTCGTTCTGTCCGCCCGGACGCGGCTGCGCGAGAACGGGCTCGAACCGACGGTGCTCCGTGCCGACGGCGCCGGCGGGCACCCCGCCGGCGCCCCGTTCGACCGGATCATCGCTACCTGCTCGGTTCGCCGCATCCCGCAGGCATGGCTCGACCAGTGCGCGCCTGGCGGCGTCATCGTCGCCCCGATCAAGGGCACGTTGGACGGCGGCGCGGTAGCGTGCGTTACCAAGTTGGCCGACGGCCGCGCCGTGGGCCGATTCCTCGCGACGCCTGCCGCGTTCATGCCTCTGCTGTCCGGCCCCGAGCAACTGCTCGCCATCCCGGAGCAGCTCGACGGCGCGCAACGCTCCGCCGCGATCAGCGGACGCGTGCTCGACGACTTCCAGTTCTCGTTCTGGGCGCACCTACACCTTGCGCCGTCCGTCGTCCGCCGTGGCCGACAGGTCGACGGCCAGCACAGCACCACGCTCTACGACGCCGCGGACGGCTCGGCGGCCACGATCACGGACCGCCCGGACGGGCCGCCCACGGTGACCACCGCGGGCCCCCGCGATCTCTGGCGGCCGATCGAAGCCGCATACGAGCAGTGGCGCGCACACAACCGCCCACGCCGCGAGTGGCTGACGGTCGAGGCCACTCCGGAGGGTCAGAGCGTGGCGTACACAGCCCCGGACGCTTCGGTTAGCAGGTGGTCCCTTTAACGGAACGGGGCGAGGGACGACCGCAGCCAGCATAAGGAAGCCCTCTCCCGGCAGGAAGGGGGCTTCCTTATGCTTCGTCTTCTCCATGCGGTGGTGTTCGCGCGGCACTCCACCGCACCTTGTCAGCGTTCGCGGCCACTAAAACAATGATGAGGCCACCCGCAATTCCCCCCAGCAGCCACCATCCGTCATCCTTTGGACGCTCATGGCTGCTGTCAGCTACCGCATTGTCTACCTGCGCCTTGTAAAGGATCGCACCATACACCTGATTAATATCTGCGGCTGGCGGCGATGGCCAGGCCGCCACTACTGCACCAGGACGAGCGTTCGAGTCGCCCGGGAGAGAGATGAATGGGACGGGAAGAAAAGCCAGCCCCAGGGCAAGAGACGCAAGCCCCGCCCGCCGAACCTTGGCGCCAGGCCTGATATAGGCCATGACAGTTTCCATGAAGGAATTCGTATTATTTCCGGCCGTTACGGTAGGGTTCACATCTTGAACAGGGCTCGGAATCCGCGGATCACTTGGTTCAATCAATGATCGGTAGATTGTGGAAAGGACAAGCGCAAGCGCCAAGAAGATCGGAGCGAGAAGGCCTGAAGCTGGCATCGGCCGCTGCGCAACACTGAAAGATACCGCCAGCACACCCGAATAGATCGTGGCAATTGCGGCAGCGGCCTTTTGCACAGACTCAGCACTGAGCTGCCTGCGCTCCAGCATGCCGGCCGCTAGAGCCATGTATGCATCATGAAACTTCTGCAGGCTCGACAGATTAAAGTCGGCATCGGCCTTCTTTTGGGTCAGGTCAGATTCAACGTAGCTCTTGACCACATCGAGCTGGGCCGCATATGAAGCAGATGCGGCTTCATCGGGCTTCACGTCAGGCCATAGCGGCCACTCCCTAGCACCCGTCGCAACAGGCTTTGCTGTTGCTGGCAACTTCGGAGAAGCAGCAGGCGCCGACGCAGCTTGGTTCCAGAACCTCCAGCAAATCACCGAACGCCCTTCCGGGGATAAGCAGCAGTCGCCGCCCTGACGCTCACGCCGGACTTTGATGCAGCCCGCCTAGTGACGCCCCTGGCATTGCTGGCTTGCATGCGCATCCCCTTGGGGCCAGTCAAATGCGATACGCCCCCAGGGCCGGCTGTAAGCACTGTACGTTCGACGTAAGTTCCGCTCGTCACAGCTCGACTGCCAGGCAATAGCAGGAACTGCCCCTCAATACCGATGAGTCGACCATCGCCCGCCAGATGGGCATCAGGAAAACGATTATGAACCGTATATGATTTACGGCCAATGTAAATGCTTACCAATTCCTCGGGGTATTGAGCGCACCTGCAGTAAACCATGGCAACCCCAGCCGTCGTCCCACTCTGGCGTCAACTCAGGATCGTCCTGACACATCTGGGGGCGCAAGTGGGGCGCTCCAGACGCGCGATTCGGCTCGATGGGAGTCGTGGGGACTTGGAGTGCCCGGTTCCCGCAGGTCAGCAGGAACCGGGCACCCCGAGTGTTTTGGGGACGTTGTTCCACATCAGGGTGCCGACCCGGTCGTCCCCGGTCACCCCGAGCTCGTCGCGCAGCGCGCACGCCAGCCGCGCGGCACGGGCGCCCACCTCGGCGTACGTACGGACGACCGGCCCGGTGCCGTCCCAGGTGGTCACCGTCGAGCGGCCGTGGATCGTGGACCCGTGCTCCAGGATTCGGGCGACGGTGAGCGGAACGTCCTGCATCGTGCTGAACACGGGTCCTCCTTGACCTGGCGGCACTGGGGGCTGCGCCTGCCGCACCTACCGAGCGGTAATGCGCGCCGACCTGCCCGATTTTGCCGCCCCGCGCCACCCCTGTCAGCATCCCTGACCCGTTGCACGGATCACGGATTCGCACCGGCCCCGCCCGCCGCCCGCTCCCCGGCGAGGGGGCGCCCGGTCGGCGGGTTGGGTCGGCGGCGGGGGCGTCGACCTGGTTGCGGTCGATGGTGAGGGCGGCGCCGGCGGCAGCCACGCCGCCGGCCCCGGAGGGGTCCACCCTTTAGGACGCTCCCGTCCACATCCGTCCCCCTTCTTGTAACGAGCTTGCTGGTTTATCACTCCTTACGGCAAACTCGCTGCTATGCCCACCTTCGGTACCAGCGAAACCTCCACCGCGTCGTCGGCAGCCGCCGTCGCCGAGGCCCTTGCCATGCCGCCCGCCCCCAAGGGCGAGCCTGCCGGCGAGCGGGGCGGCTGGCGACGAGGCGGGGTGTCCGGCCCCGCGGCGCAGAGGATTCCGGCGCCGCTTCTCTGTCTGGCCGCGATGTTCCTGGTGCAGACCGGCATCGCGCTGTCCAAGCCGCTCTTCGGCCCGCTCGGGGTCAGCGGCACGACCTTCCTGCGGCTCGGCTTCGCCGCCGTCATCCTGCTCGCCGTGACCCGCCCGAAGCTGCGCGACAAGCGCCCGCGCGACCTCGGCGCGGCGGTGCTGCTCGGCATGGCCTCGGCCGGGATGACCTGCCTGTTCGCCGGGGCGATCGACCGGCTGCCGATGGGCACCGCCGCGACCATCGAGTTCCTCGGCCCGCTCGCGGTCGCCCTGGTCTTCGCCCGGCGCGCCAGCCACCTGCTCTGGGCGCTGCTCGCGGCCGCCGGCGTGGTGCTGCTGACCCTGCTCGGCGAGGGGGACGGCGGCGGCTCGCTGGACCCGGTCGGCCTGCTGTACGCCTTCGGGGCGGCCGCCTGCTACGCCGCGTACATCCTGTTCACCGACAAGGTCGGCGCGGCCTTCCAGGGGTTCCAGGGGCTGGCGGTGTCGATGACGGTCGGCGCGCTGACGCTGGCGCCGCTCGGGTTCGGCGAGGCCTGGCACGGGCTGACCGCGCCCGGCGCCTCGCCACTGGTGCTGCTCGCCTCGGTGGCCGGGGTGTCGCTGCTGCTGCCGGTGATCCCGTACGCGCTGGAGATGACCGCGCTGCGCCGGATGCCGCAGCGGGTGTTCAGCGTGCTGGTCAGCCTGGAGCCGGCGGTCAGTGCGCTGGTCGGCCTGGTGGTGCTGGGCCAGCTGCTGGGCGTGCCGCAGCTGGCCGGGATCGGCTGCGTGGTGGCGGCCAGCGTGGGTGCCACGCTGACCGGGCGGCGGTAGGCGCGGCGGTAGACGCGGCGGCACCGGAGCAGGCACGTCGGCGGCCGCCGCGAGTCGGCGGTGGCCGCCTGCTGCTTACGGCCAGAGCAGGGTGCGCGACCAGTCCGGGGAATCGACCGGGCCGGTGCGGGTGTAGCGCAGCCGGACGTGCCGGCGCTGGGAGTCGCCTTGCCAGAACTCCACCTCCTGCGCCCACAGCGTGTAGACGGCGTGCCCGGGCGGGACGACGTCCGGGTGCGCCTCCAGCCGGCGGCGGGCGACCGCCTCCGCCTCGTCGTACTCGGTCAGCGTGGCCAGCGGCTCGCTCTGCCGGCCGACCAGCGAGGAGGCCCGGGCGGCGGGCGAACGGGTGGCGAACTCGGCGGCGGCGACCAGGTTCAGGGCCCGCTCGACGCTGCCGCGCACCCGTACCTGGCGGCCCAGTTGCGGCCAGTAGACGGTCAGCGCGGCGGCCGGGTGGTCGGCGAGCTGGCGGCCCTTGGGGCTGTCGGCGGCGGCGGAGAAGTTCCAGCCGGTGCCGGCCGCGTCGACGTCGCGCAGCACCAGCACCCGGGCGTCCGGCATGCCGTCCGCGTCGACGGTGGAGAGGGTGAACGCCTGCGGGTCCAGCACCCCGGCGTCCAGGGCGGTGGCGAGCCAGTCCACGAACAGCGGGCCGGGCTCGGCGGAGGCGGCCTCGTGGTCGAAGAACGGCAGCGGGCGGGCCATGGGCGGACGACCGAGCAGCAGCTCGGGGACGGACCTGGGCTCGGGCCGACGATCACAGAGCGGCTCGGCCGACGGCTCGGGGCGTACCCCCGCCTGCGGCTCCGGTGCCGGCCAGGCCTCGTCCGGGCCGGTCAGGCCCTCCTCCTCCGCCGCCATCTCGCGCCCTTCCTTCCGGTTGCCGCGGTCGCCACCCCGGCCGGGCCGTCCGTGCCGGTCCCCGACGCGTGGTGCGCTGTCGGAGCGCAACCGTACCGCCGTGGCCCGACGGCTCCGGGCGCGGGCCCTCGGTGGACGGATCACGGCCGGTCGGCCGGGTCCGGCGCCGGACGCGCTCGTGGGCGGTGCCGATGGCGGCACCGCCCACGAGGCCGGTTTCGCGGTGACCCTTTCCGCTGGCCGGTCATGCGCTGTTCCCTCGGTGATGCGCGGGTTCCCTCCGGTTGTCGCGGTTGTCGCGGCTATCGCGGCTATCGCGGTTGTCCGGGCTGTTCCCGGGCCCGTTCGCGGGTGCTCAGCTCACCCGCGGCCATCCACCTCCGGCGCCCCCGCCCTCGGTGGTGCCCGTCAGGACTCGGTAGAACTCGGTAGGACTCGGTGCGGTCGTACGGTCGTACGGTCCTGCGGTCCTGCGGTCAGGGGAAGATCGGCGCGAAGACGACGTTGACGTTCTTGTTGCCCTGGCCGGCCAGGACGGCGCCCGCGTTGTCCTTCACCGCGAGCGTGTTGTTCTGGTTCGAGGCACCGGAGCCGGTGGCCGTCTGCTGCGTGGAGACGTAGTTGCCGTCGACCCCGCCGAAGACGTTGCCGGTGCCCACATCGGACACCACGCCGGCGTTGGAACCGGCCGCGGCGCCCGCGCCGTTGTCGGCGGCGGCGACACCGGCACCCACCAGCAGCAGACCGGCCGCGAGCGGACCGGCGAGCAGGAGTCCGACCACCCGACGGGTGTGGATACGAGCCATGAAAGCCTCCGAAAATCTGTCAATAGTGCAACGGTCGAGCAGGATGTGCGGGATTCGCCGGCCAGACGAACACCTGCGGGCTGCGACGCCGGGAGACAGACTTCCGCAACAAATCGACAAAGCACTAGCCCATCGGGCAGTTTTCGCCCGTTAGCGTGATATCCACCCAGGCCGCGCATGACGTCACGGAATCCGGAGAGCACGCCGAGACATTGCCCTTGACCTGCGACTTTATCCGGGTGTCCGCCGATTCGAGAACGACTGGACGCAGCATTCCGGCGCCACGCGAAAGACCGGGCACATCACCGAGCGCACCACCCCGGCGCAGGCGGATCGCGAACACGCCCCCGAAAAGTCCGATCACCCTTCCGTATCGACTTTTCCGGCCATTCACAGACCATCGGAAAGTCACACCGAAACGGCGGGCGTACGAGGTGTGGGGTACGCGGTGCCGGGTGCGGAAAGGCGCCGTCGGATCGCGCCGGAGAACGTCAGACCATCTTGCCCGGGTTCAGGATCCCCAGCGGGTCGAAGACCGCCTTCACCTGCCGCTGCAGGTCCAGCGCGACCGGGCCCAGCTCGCGGGCCAGCCAGTCCCGCTTGAGCAGCCCCACCCCGTGCTCCCCGGTGATCGTGCCGCCCAGCTCCAGCCCGAGCGCCATGATCTCGTCGAAGGAGCGCTGGGCCCGCGCGGCCTGGTCCCCGTCCGCGGCATCGAAGATCACGATCGGGTGAGTGTTGCCGTCCCCGGCGTGGCTGACCACCCCGATGGTCAACCCGTGCCGCTCGGCGATCGCCGCGACGCCGTTCAGCATCTCGGCCAGCCGGGAGCGCGGCACCGCCACGTCGTCGATCATCGTGGTGCCCAGGCGGTCCAGCGCGGGCAGCGCCAGCCGCCGGGCGGCCAGCAGCAGATCGGACTCGGCCTGGTCCTCGGCCGGCACCACCTCGGTCGCCCCGGCCGCCCGGCACAGCTCCGCGACCCGGGCCAGCTCGGCCACCCGGTCCGGCCCGTCGAAGGCCACCAGCAGCAGCGCCCGGGTCGACTCCGGCAACCCCATCCGCCCCAGCTCGTTGACGGCCCGCACGGAGACCGCGTCCATCAGCTCCATCAGCGACGGCGTCAGACCCCTCGCCATCACCTCGCAGACCGCCGCACCGGCCGTGTCCGCGCTCGGGAACTCCGCCGCCAGCGCCAGCTGCGGGGACGGCGCGGGCCGCAGCGCCAGGACGGCCCGGACCACCACGCCGAGCGTCCCCTCCGACCCGACGAACAGCCGGGTCAGGTCGTACCCGGCCACGCCCTTGGCCGTCCGGCGGCCGGTGGACAGCAGCCGGCCGTCCGCCAGCACCACGTCCAGGCCGAGCACGTACTCACTGGTGACGCCGTACTTCACGCAGCAGAGCCCGCCCGCGCCGGTGCCGATGTTGCCGCCGATCGTGCAGGACTCCCAGCTGGACGGGTCCGGCGGGTACGACAGCCCCGACTCCTCGGCGGCGCGCGAGAGTTCGGCGTTCACCACACCGGGCTCGACGACCGCGATCCGGTTCACCGGGTCGATCTCCAGGATCCGGTCCAGCTTCACCAGCGACAGCACGACGCAGCCGTCCACCGCGTTCGCCGCACCCGACAGCCCGGTCCGCGCGCCCTGCGGCACCACCGGCACGCGCAGCTCGGTCGCGGTGCGCATCACGTGCTGCACCTGCTCGACCGTCTCCGGGAACACCACCACGGCGGGCACCCCGGCCGCGCAGAACCCCGCCATGTCGCGGCTGTAGGTGGCGGTCACCTCGGGGTCCACCACCACGGCCCCGGCCGGGAGGCCCTGCGCCAGTCGGTCCGTCAGATCACCCATCGCCGCCTCCGCTCGCCGCCCGACCAGCTCCACCTCCGCACTCTGCCCGCGTGCCGGTAGTGGGGCAAGTGGGCCTTGGGCGGGATGGGGAGACAGACCACCCGGGCCGACGGACCGGCGGGAGTCAGGCGCGGCGGAGGGTGGGGGTGGCCAGGGCGGTGAGCGCGGCGGTGGCGGTGGCGAGGGCGCAGAGCAGGGTCGGCAGAGCCGCACCCGTCGTGTCCGCGAGCAGGCCCAGCAGGGCGTTCGAGAGGACCAGGGCCACGCTCTGCACGAGCGTCAACAGCGCCTGCACCCGCGAGAGGTGGGACGACGGCGCGCCCGTCAGCACCAGCGGTCCGAGGTGGCAGGCGAACAGCCCCGAGCCGATGCCCGTGACCGTACTGCCGATCACCGCGGCCATCGGCCCCGCGGCGAGCGCCAGCAGCGCGATCCCCGCCGACGCCGTCCCGAGCCCGGCCGCCGCCCCGACCCCCGCCCGGGGCAGCGCGCCCCGCCAGGCGACCAGGCCGGCCACCGCGAGCACCCCGGCCGCCTGTCCACCGGTCACCAGTCCCGCCGTGGCGGCCGTCCAGTCGTGCGCCCGGGCGAGCAGCGGGCCGAGCAGGGACACCACTGGCAGCAGCGCCCCGGCGGCCGCGCCGGTGAGCAGCAGCGCGGACCGCAGCAGCGGGTCGCCGAGCGCGAGCCGGACACCGGAGGCCGCCTGTCGCAGCAGACCGGTCGGCGCGGCGTACGGCTTCTCCTCCAGGGGCCGGACCCGCAGCAGGACCAGCAGGACGGTCCCGAAGCTCGCCGCGTCCGCCGCCGCCGCACCGGACAGCCCGCCGACGGCGACCAGCAGACCGCCCAGCGGCGCCCCGAGCAGGACGGCGCTCTGCCCGCCGGCCTGCCGCAGCGCGAGCGCCCGGGGCAGCCGGTCGGCGGGCACCAGCCGGCCGGGCATCGACCCGCTCGCCGGGAGGTGGAAGGCGTCGACCGTCCCGATCACGGCCGCCGCCGCGACCAGCAGCCACAGCGACGTGCCCCGGCTGCCCGCCACGAGGGCCAGGGCGGCGGTCGCGACCAGCATGACCGTGTCCCCGACGAGCATCACCCGGCGGGCGCCGAACCGGTCCGCGACCGCGCCGCCCAGCAGGACCAGCACCGTCCGCGGCACGGTGACCGCCGTCAGGACGAGGCCGGCCGCCCCGCCGCCGTGCGCGGAGGCGGCCCAGCCGAGGGCGAAGTACAGCACGGCGTCGCCCAGCAGCCCGGCCTGGGTGCCGGCCAGCCAGAGCAGGTACGGCCCGGGCAGCGGTGCCCGCGCGGCGGGGGCGGTGCCGGTGGCCGCGGCGGTGCTGGTGCGGGTTACGGTGGTCATGCCGGGCGACGCTAGGGCCCTCGACCCGGTCGAGGGCAAGCGCCGGGCCGGCGGGCTACCGGCGGGCTACCGGCGGACCACCGGTTCCTGGAGCTCGGTGACCCAGCGGGCCGGGTCCTCCGGGCACTCCAGGTACAGCTCCCGGGCGTAGCCGTCCGAGCGGTACCCGTTCTCCTCGATGAAGCGGGCCAGTTCCTGGACGGTGCCCAGCACCCCGTCCATCGAGCCGCGGTGCACGATCGTCGCCGCCTCCCCGATCGGCGGCAGGTCGAGCACCTCGAAGTCGTGCGCGCCCGGCCGCACCGACGGCCCGACCGGGACGGCGACCAGGACCAGCACCGAGCCGTCGCCCTCCGGCGCGTCCTCGTACCGGGCGACGGACGGGCCGGCGGCCTCGACCCCGGCCACGTTCAGCCGCCCGCACAGGTCGGCGAACAGCGCGCCGATCACCGGTGTGATGTCCTCGGGCTCGTAACTCGTGGCCACACCGGCCAGTTGGGCCACCCGGACGGACGGCACCGGCTTCACCACGACATCGTGCGCGGACATGACTCCCTCGCTCTCGATCGTCCGGAGCCTCGCCTCCACCCGGGCCAGCCGCAGCTCGTCCGCCGCGATCGCCTCGGCGAGCTGGGCCCGCCGCAGCCGCAGCATCCCGCGCAGTTCGGCCGCGTCCACCTCGTCGTCCAGGACGGCGCGCACCTGCTGCAGCGTGAAGCCGAGCTCCTTGAGCGCGATCACCCGGTTGAGCCGGGCGAGTTGGGCCGCCTCGTACGAGCGGTAGCCACTGACCGGGTCCACCCGGGCGGGCCGCAGCAGGCCGATCGCGTCGTAGTGGCGCAGCATCCGCACCGACACCCGGCCGTGGCTGGCGAAGTCTCCGATGTTCAACATGATGGCTCCACCCCACCGCCTCCCACGGTGTCAGGGTCAAGCCCCACCACCGGACCACCGGCCATCGGACCACCGGACCACCGGAGCGCCCGAGGATCACCCCGACCAACGCCGAGGGCGGGTGCCGAACGATGTCGGCACCCGCCCTGAGCAGGTGGTTCTCCTACCAGCGGAGAGCGTGGGATTCGAACCCACGGTGACGGGTCACGCCACGACAGTTTTCAAGACTGTTCCCTTAGGCCGCTCGGGCAGCTCTCCAGGCGGAGGTCAGCCTAACGGGTCCGGCGGGGTTCGGTGCACACGGTTTCGCGGCGTCGTGGGTCAGCGGGCGGGGGTCACTGGTCGCCGTCGCGCTGGCCGAGGGTCACCTTGGTGGTGAGGGTCTGGCCGTTGCGGGTGTACTCGACGTCGACGGTCTCGCCGGGCTTGTGCGTCCAGATCCGGCTGACCAGGGCGGGGCCGTTCTCGATCGGCACGCCGCCGAGCTTGGTGATGACGTCGCCCGGCTTGAGGCCGGCCTTGTCGGCCGCGCCGCCGGGGGTGACGGCGGGCTGGCCCTGGATGTCCTTGGTCTGGATCTGCGCGCCGTCGCCCTTGTAGTCGTCGTTGCGCAGCACGTCGAGCTTGGCGTAGACCGGCTTGCCGGTCTTGATCAGGGTGTCCGCTACCCACTTGGCCTGGTTGATCGGGATGGCGAAGCCCAGGCCGATGCTGCCGGCCCGGCCGTTGGCGGAGGCGTTGGACTGGATCGCCGAGTTGATGCCGACCACCGCGCCGCTGGAGTCGAGCAGCGGGCCGCCGGAGTTGCCGGGGTTGATCGAGGCGTCGGTCTGCAGGGCGTTCATGTACGAGGCCTGCGAACCGGTCTCGTCGCCGGAGGCGACCGGGCGGTCCTTGGCGCTGATGATGCCGCTGGTGACGGTGGACTCCAGGCCGTACGGCGCACCGATCGCGACGGTGGCGTCGCCGACGTTGACCTTGTCGGAGTCGGCCAGCGGGAGCGGGGCCAGCTTGCTCTTCGGCGGGTTGTCGATCTTGACCACGGCGACGTCGTAGCCCTCGGCGTGGCCCAGCACGGAGGCGTTGTAGGAGGTGCCGTCGGCGAACTTGACGGTCAGTTTGCCGCCGTTGAGGGTCGGCGCGACCACGTGGTTGTTGGTGAGGATGTGGCCCTCGGTGTCGAAGACGAAACCGGTGCCGGTGCCCGACTCGCCGTTGCCCTGCGCCTTGATGGTGACGACGCTGGGCAGCGCCTTCTGCGCGATGGCGGCGATCGAGCCGGGGGCGGGCTCGCTCTTCTGGGTGTCACTGGCCTGGACGGTGGTGCTGCGGTGGTCGTCCGCGGAGGTGCTGCTGTCGTTGCGGTCGGCCACCGCCACGCCGAGCGCGCCGCCGGCCACGCCGGCGACCAGGGCGACGGCCGCGATCAGGGCGACCAGTCCGCCGCGCTTCTTGCCCGGGCCGCCGCCGTTCGGGCCGCCGGGGTAGTCGGCCGGGTAGCCGAGCGGGCCGTTCGGGCCGCCGGGGTAGCCCGCACCGCCGGAGGCGGCGTCGTGGGTCGGGCCCCAGCCGCCGAGCGGCTGGCCTGCGCCGAACGGGTGGTGGCCGGGCGCGGCCGGGGCACCGGGGGTGCCCGGCGCACCGTGGGCGGACGCGGCGGCGCCGTACGCGTCGTACGTGTCGTGCGCGCCGGCGGCGGGGACGCCGTGGGTCGGGGTGGCGTACGGGTTGGCAGCCGGCGGCAGCGCCGGGGCCGCGGGCGCGGCGGCCTGGGTGGCGGACGGCAGGACCGGCGGCGGCGCGTCGAGGTACCCGGTGGCCGGGTCGACGGCGTGCTCTCCGGCGACGGCGGCGACGGGCGCAGCGGGCGCGGCAGGCGCAGTGGGCGCGTCAGCGGCGGCCGGGGCCTCCGGCGCGGGGACCTTGGTGAAGGCGACGGTGGGCCTGTGCCCGCCCTCCGCCGGAGCGTCCGCCTGAGCGGCCCCGGCGGTCGGCACGGCCTCGGCGCCGGCGGTCTCCGGCTCGGGGACCCGGCGGAAGGCCATGGTCGGCTGGTGCCCGCCCTGAGCGGGGCCGTCGGGAACGGGCGCGGCCGCCCCCTGGCCGGCGGGCTGCTCCCCCTGCGGCCCGGTGGGCCCAACCTCGCGCTCGGTGCTCACGGACGACCTCCATAGCTGGCAGAACCAAGGACCATAGTTTTTCGCATTGTCGATTCGATTGCCGTAAGGACCCCTCTGAAGAAGTCATAAGAATCCTTAGCCGGTGCCGACGGCCGCGGGCTCCCCTCCCCCGGCCGGGCGTCCCGCGATGCGGACCGCGCACGCCCCGGCCTTGGGTGTTCACCCCCGCGCCGGTTAGCCTGTCGCTCCAAACTGACACGCGGGAGCTTGGACCGACCAGGCTGAGAGTGCGCATGTCGACCGTACGCCACGCGAGCGCGGCGGACGGTCGAGGGGGCGCTGACCGCCGGAACCTGTCCGGGTAATGCCGGCGTAGGGAGTATCGGCCGTGCCGTCTGCTTCGCCATCCTCTTCTTCGGGTGCCTCCGAGTCCAAGGATTTCCCCGCCCCCGCGGATTCCCCCGGCCCGGCGGCCGCGGCCGCCACCGTCCTGGACCGCCCCGAGCGGACCGAGCGGGTCGAGGCTCCGCTGGTCCTGGACACCGAACCGCCGCGCACGCTGCGCTTCCGGGACCACTTCGCGCTCTGGATGAACCTGGGCGTCAGCCTGATCGGCTTCTCCACCGCCGCCACCGTGCTCGGCGCCCCCGGCAGCGAGCTCTCGCTGGCCGCCGCGGTGACCGCGATCGCGGTCGGCACGGCGGTCGGCACCGCGATGCTCGGCGTGGCCGCGCTGATCGGCGCCCGCACCGGCGCCCCCGCGATGGCGAACCTGCGCGGGCTGTTCGGCACCCGGCTGTCGTACCTGCCGACGGTGCTGAACATCGTGCAGTGCGTCGGCTGGGGCGTGTTCGAGCTGTTGACGATCTCGGCGGGCGCCCAGACCGTCGCCCACACCACCGGCTACCGCTGGCTGTTCGTGCTGCTCGCGGGCGCGCTGACCACCGCGCTGACCATCTGGCCGCTGGGCTCGATCGCGGTGCTGCGCCGCTTCGTGGCCGGGGCGGTCGCCGTCGCGATGGTGTACTTCACCGTCCAGTTGGGCCGCCAGGGGGTGCCGGACCCGGGCGCCGGCAACTGGCACGGCTTCCTCGGCGCGACCGACGCGATGATCGCGGTGTCGGTCTCCTTCGTCCCGCTGGCCGCCGACTACACCCGGCACTCGCGCACCGCGCGCTCGGCGTTCTGGGGCAGCTTCTCCGGCTACACGGTCGCCCAGGTCTGGTGCTACGTGCTCGGCCTGATGGCGCTGCTGCAGTCCGGCGGGGACCCGGACAAGATCTTCGACTCCTTCCTCGGGGTCTGGGCCGGCTGGCTGTTCCTGCTGGTGCTGGTGCTGCGCGAGACGGACCAGTCCTTCGCCAACGTGTACTCGACCGCGATGTCGGTGCAGAACCTGCTGCCGAGGGCGGACCGCCGGGTGCTCAGCGGCGGGATCGGCGCGCTGACCACGGTGCTGGCGCTGCAGATCGACAGGTTCACCGACACCTACGCCAACTTCCTCGGGCTGATCGGCTCGGTGTTCGTTCCGCTGCTGGCGGTGCTGGCGGTGGACTTCTTCCTCGGCGCCGGGCGCCGCGGCTGGGACCTCTCCGAGGACGCGCCGTCCCGCTGGACGATGCTGCTGCCGTGGGTGCTGGGCTTCGCGGTCTACCAGTTCATCGCGCCGACCAAGGTCGCCGACTGGTGGACGGACTTCTGGACCTCCGCCCAGGAGGCGCTGCACTTCACCCCGCAGGAGTGGACCTCCGCCTCGCTGTTCGCCTTCCTGGTGCCCGCCCTGGCCACCTGGGCGCTCACCCCGCTCTCCCGGCGCGCCGCGCGCTGACGCCCGGCAGCCGTACGGCCCGGCCGGGCGACGTCCCCGCCGCCCGGCCCCGGAGCGGGCCCCACGGGTCAGACGGCCCCGCAGGTTGGGGCCGTCTTGTCCTCCGCTTCACCTCCTCCGCCTATCGTTGGCCCTGTGACCAGCCCAGACCTGTCCTCGGCGGCGGCGCGCACCGCGCCGCCCGTCCAGGTGATCGCCCACCGCGGTTCCTCCCACGCCCTGCCCGAACACACCCTCGCGGCCTACCGGCGCGCCCTCGACGAGGGCGCGGACGCGGTGGAGTGCGATGTCCGGGTGACCGCCGACGGCCACCTGGTCTGCGTGCACGACCGACGGATCGGCCGGGTGTCCAACGGCCGGGGCACCGTCTCGGCGATGACGCTCGCCGAGCTGGAGGCGTACGACTTCGGCGCCTGGAAGACCGGCCGCCCCAGCACCGACCCGGAGCTGCGCGGCGTGCTGCGGCTGGACCGCCTGCTGGAGCTGGTGGTGGACTGCGGCCGCCCGGTGGACCTGGCGATCGAGACCAAGCACCCGGTGCGCTTCCGCGGCCGGGTGGAGGCCGAGCTGCTGCGGATGCTGGCGCGGTACAAGATCGACGCGACCCAGGAGAACGGCCGCGCGTCCGCCCGGATCATGAGCTTCTCCTCGATCGCGCTGAACCGGGTGGCCACCGCCGCGCCGGACTACCGGCGGGTGTTCCTGTTCGAGCGGACACTGCCGCTGCTCGGCCGGCTGCGCGAGGGCGCGCCGCTGCCGGGCGGGGCGCGGATCGCCGGGCCGGGCATCGAGCTGGTGCGGGCCGACCCGCGGCTGGTGACCAGGCTGCGCGCGCTGGGGCACGAGGTGCACGTGTGGACGGTGGACGAACCGGCCGACGTCGAACTCTGCCTGGAGCTCGGGGTGTCCGCGATCATCACCAACCGGCCCGCCGAGGTGTTGTCGCAGCTCGGCCGCTGATCCGCCGACGCACCACGGCGGCTTCACCGGTGGTCGGACGGGCTGCCGGACCGGCGATCGTGCCGGTGCCGACTGATCACTCTGGTCGGCAGTCAAACCTTCCTTGCGCACTATTGCCGGAATTCTTGCCCCCGGGCGACGGAGGGTGAGCACGGAATGGCCCCCTGCCCACCCTCGGTCGCCGTGCTCAAAATGGGCTCGCGGGATCGTCCGGTGCTCGTTTCCGACGCATTACCAAGGGGCATCTCTCCCTCGGCATACGCTGAAGGAGGTCCGGGGGTGGCGTTGATGGTGGCGCGTGAAGTGCCGACTTCATCGACCATGGCAGTGCCGCACGGCCCAGCGAGTGTCGGGGTCGCACGGCGCCGACTGCGTCGAGATCTGGGTGACCGGCAGATACCGGAACCGGTCATCGATGATGCTGTTCTGATCCTTTCCGAGCTGTTGAGCAACGCGTGCCGCTACGCCCGGCCGCTCGGCCCGCTGCCGGCGCTCGGCCGCGGCGCCCGGGCCGAGGTGCTCGGGCAGGTGCTGGTCGGCGTCCCGTCCGGGACGCACCCGGCGCCCGGCGGCCGGGAGCAGGGCGAGGAGACCGACGAGCCGGACGGCGGCGTGCTGATCCGCTGGCAGATGCACGCCGACGGCGTGCTCACCCTGGAGGTCACCGACGGCGGCGCGGCCACCCGGCCGCTGCCCGCCAGTCCCTCGCTGACCTCGCGCGGTGGCCGCGGCCTGGGCATCGTCGACCAATTGGCCAGCGAGTGGGGCGTGCGCGACGCGCCCGGCGAGGTGACGGTCTGGGCCGCGCTGCCCGCGCGCGCCCGGCACGCCCGGCGCACCGGGGGCGACGCCCGCAGCGCATAGAGCGCGGTGCCCGCAACGCGTGGGGCGGCGCCCGCACGCGGGACGCGGCGCCCGCCCGCCCCGGCGCGTTCGCGCGCGCCGGGGGTAGCACGGGTGCCGGAGGAACGTCAGTAGGCTTCCCGGGACACAGGACCACCGTTCCCGGGAGAGCCGCACCATGGGCAAGAAGGCCGCCAAGAAGGCGCCGCAGCGTCAGTCCACCACCGCCGTCACGGGCGAGATCCCCGTGGTCGGGGCCCGCGAGGACTGCCCGTGCGGCTCGGGCCGCCGCTACAAGGCCTGCCACGGCCGGGAGGCCTCGCACGCGGTGCAGGAGCTGGTGCACCGCCCGTTCGAGGGCCTGCCGGGCGAGGCCGACTGGGTGGCGCTGCGCGAGCTGGTGCCGGCCGCCACGGTGCCGCTGACGCTGGCCGCCGGCGTGGCCGGGGACGACGTCCCGTCGGTGACCCTGGCGACCGTGCTGCCGCTGGCCTGGCCGGCCCTGCGCCGCCAGGACGGCTCGATCCTGCTCGGCCTGCAGACCCAGTCCTCCTCCGGCGACCTCAGCCGCGACCTCGCGGACGCCCTGGAGCTGGCCCTGGCCACCGAGCCGGGCACCCCGGTGCCGGCCCGCCGGACCGTCCCGGGCGGGCGCCGCCTGCAGGACCTGCTGGACACCTCCGCCGCGTTCGTGCCCGCCGTGCACACCGGCTTCGAGTTCTGGCTGGAGGACGCCGAGACCGCCACCGGCGAGGTCGCCGCCTCCCTGGAGCGCGCCAACGCCTCGGCCATCCCGACCGAGAAGCTGGGCAGCGTCGACGCCGCCTACTGGTGCGGCACCCCGGACAAGAACCACCTGCGCTGGGTGATGACCGTGCCCGAGGAGCAGCTGCTGGACGCGCTGGCCCGGCTGAACGCCGCCGGCGAGGCCTCGCTCGGCCCGGACACCCGCCTGGTCGGCTCGTTCCGCGCGCACGGCCTGACCGTCCCGGTGTGGGACCTGCCGCTCGCGATGACCGCCGCCGACTGCGAGAAGCCGGCCGCCGAGTTCGGCGAGCGGCTCGCCGCCGTGCTCGCCGACGGGACCCCGCTGACCGCCGAGGAGCGGCGCGCCCGCGCGAACCTGGTGAACCGTCAGGTCACCTTGAACTAAAGCGCGGGCGATCCGCGTGATACGCGTCACATTGTCGCGGTGAACGCGCAATTTCCGGGCGTGGAGGGCGTCTTGGAAATTGGCGCGAGCGCGGATCCTTGTTACTGTCTAAAGAGTCCGGCCGCTGGTGCATCCCCCGTCGCCAGCGGCCGGATCTTTTCTTTTTCCGGAGCGCCCCGGCCGTCGCCGCCCCGCACCCCCGGACGGCCCCGGCCCTCAGTACGCCGAGCGTCCGCTGTCCAGCCGGACCGTCGCCTCCACCAACTCGCCCAGCAGCGGCCCGACCTGCGGCAGCCAGACCCCGCCGCCCGCACCCGGTCGCGGCGCCAGCACCCAGCGCACCCGGCCGGCCGACCCGCCGGGCGGCAGCGACAGGAAGCCGCCCGGCCCGTGGTAGCGCAACGACCCAGGCACCCAAGGGAGTTGGGCGAGCATCTCGCCGAGCGCGTCCAGCGAGTACGGGGCCACCAGCAGCGCGTAGCGGCCCGGCATCGCCAGCACCGGGCCGAGCGGCATCCGCAGCGCGCCCAGGTAGACCAGCGCCCGCGCCCCGGCCGCCGCGGGCAGGCTGACCGCCGAGACCGTGGAGCCGGTGGCGGCCAGCACCGTCGCGTCCGGGCTCTGCCGCTCCCACCACCAGCGCACCATCCGGGCATCCGTGGTGGCGGCCAGCAGCGAGGGGTCGTGCGGGTGCGTGCCGGGGACGCGGCAGTCCCGGTCGCCGCAGGAGCAGCGCCCGCCGCGCAGCACGGCGCTCGGCACCACGGGCCAGCGGTGGTCGACGGCGGCCTCCAGGGCCGCGGCCAGTCGGGCTGCACGCTCCTCCGACCGGTCCTTCGGGTTCTCACGCATGGCGCTCGTTCCTTTCCCTGACCGCTCGGTTCGCTCCGCCCCGTCGGCATCCGTCGGAGCCCTCCGCATCCGTCGGAACCGTCCGCAGGGGCCCGCCGCGGCACGGCCCGTGCGGCGCGGAGCGGGCGGCATGGCGGACGGCGCGGCTGCGACGTGGCTACGGCGTGGAGCACGGGTTGGAGCACGGTGTGGAGCACGACATGAGAAGGGCCGCGCACTGGAACAGCCCTTGGAACGAGAATCCCGTACGCGACCGGATGGACGCCGCCCGGGCGCGCTTGGTTCCACCGTACGAGTGAGAGACGTCCGGCCGACCCGGCTCCCGGGCGGCACGGGCATACGATCCGGACGGCCGCCCGGTCCGTCTCCACGGTTCTGCCCGCTCGCGGCTCCCCCCATGCCTCCGGCCCGACCGGCGCGCGCACGAACCACGCACGCCCTCCGACCGGGTCGCGATGGACGCCGAACCCGCCCCCGCGTCGTCCTGGATCTGGACATGCCCCGAATGGCCTGTGTAGAAGTGGTGGCATTGCTGTCGATCAATGACGAGTAGTAGCGAATCGAGGCGAAACGCGCCCTTTGGCCGTCATCGCTCCACACCGGCCGTACCTGGGGGTTCCGCATGGCACGTAGCACCGCGTCAGGAGTGGCGGCATGACCGAGTCCCACCCGTCGACGGCCCTCCCGTCGACGACGACCGCCGAACCGGGCGAACCCGGCTGCGCAGGCGGGCTCACCGTCCTCGACCCGCCGGGGCTCCCCGGCCCCACGGACATGCCGGTCGGCCCCGCGGACGCGCCGGACGACCCCGCCGCCGCCCGCACGGCACCGTCCGCCACGGTGCAGGACCGTTTGGCCGGACGCCTGTCCGATATCGCCAGCCTGCACGAGCACACCGAGCGGCTCGCCCGGGCCCGCGGCCTCGCCGCCACCCTGGACGCCGTCCTCGCCTCCGGCGCCGCCCTGCTCGGCGCCCGCCGCGGCGTGCTGGTCACCCGGACGCCCGGCGGCGGCCCCGGCCAGCCCGTCGGCCTCGGCCTCGACCGCGCCAGCCTCGGCGCCCTGGAGACCGTCCCGACCGAGCAGAGCCTGCTCGGTCGGCTGCTGCGCGACCGCGACCGGCCCGCCCAGCTGCACTCCCCCGACCTCGCCGAGGACCCGGCCATCGGCGCCCGGCTGCGCGAGCTCGCCGTCCACCTCGGCCTCGGCGGCGCCTTCGGCCTGCCGCTCGCCACCGCCGAGGACGGCCCGCTCGCCGCCGCCCTCTGGTTCTACGACGAGCCCGCCGTCCCGACCGACTGCCGGCGCGAACTGGCCCGCCACTACTGCGAGATCGCCGCCCCGCTGCTCGCCAAGCAGCTGGAGGCGGACCGGATCCTGCGCACCTCCGAGGCGCTGCGCCGCGGCCTGCTGCCCGACCACCTCCCCCGGACCCCCGGCCTGCGACTGGCCGCCCGGCTCGTCCCGGCCGGGCTGGACCGCTCCTGCGGCAGCGACTGGTACGACGCCATCCCGCTGCCGGACGGCACCATCGGCCTCACCGTCGGCTCCGTCTCCGGCGACGGCCCCGGCGCGGGCCCCGGCGCGGGCCCCGGCGCGGCCGCCGCGATGGGCCGGGTCCGGGCCGCGCTGCGGGCGTACGCGGTGCTGGAGGGCGAGGACCCGGTCTCCGTCCTGGGCGACCTGGAGCTGCTGCTCAAGACCACCGAGCCGACCCGCAGCGCCACCGCCGTCTACGCCTGGGTGGAGCCCGAGGAGCGCCGGATCACCCTGGCCGGCGCCGGACACTGCCCGCCGGTCCTGGTCGGCCGGCACGGCGCCGAGTTCGTGGAGACCTCGCTCTCCGCCCCGCTCGGCATGCTGGCCTGCTGGGAGGCGCCCGGGGTCGAGCTCACCGCCGAACGCGGCGACACCCTGCTGCTCTACACCGAGGGCCTGGCCCGCCGCTGCGGCCCGACCCTGCACGCCGGACAGGCCAACCTGCGCCGGGCCGCCGCCGACGCCCCGCGCGACGTGCGGATCGACCCGGACCGGCTCTGCGCCCACCTGCTGGCCGTCTGCCCGGCCCCGGAGACCGCGGCTACGGCCACCGACGACCTGATGCTGCTGGCGGCCCGCTTCGAGTGACCGCCGCGGGCCCGGACGGATGTACCGGACCCGAACCGACGAGCGGCCGGGCGTCCGTACCATGGACGCACGGCCGCCCGCGCGTGTCGCGATCCGACACTCCCCCGCGGGGCGGCGGTACCACCCCCCAAGGAGGCGTTGCACGTGACCGAGGACCGCACCCCCGCGGTGGCCGAGAACCCCGAGGCCGAGGGCGGCGAGGAGCCGCAGGAGTTCAAGGGCCGCAAGAACGGCCTCTACGGCGAGATCTCCGACGAGCTGGCCGCCTCGATGAAGTCCGGCTGGGCCGACACCGAGCTGCACGGCCTCGCCCCCGTCGCCCAGGCCCCGTACGCGGCCGAGCGCCGCGCCCGGCTGTCCGCCGCCTTCCCCGGCGAGCGCCTGGTCGTCCCGGCCGGCAACCTGCGGATGCGCTCCAACGACACCGACTACGCCTTCCGCGCCTCCAGCGAGTACGTGCACCTCACCGGTGACCAGACCGAGGACGCCGTGCTGGTCGCCGAGCCGACCGGCGCGGCCGGCCACGAGTTCGTCCTCTACCTGCTGCCCCGCTCCGACCGCGAGAACGGCGAGTTCTGGCTGGACGGCTACGGCGAGCTGTGGGTCGGCCGCCGGCACAGCCTGACCGAGCAGGAGCAGCTGCTCGGGCTGCCCGCCCGCGACGTCCGCAAGGCCGCCGAGGAGCTGACCGGGCGCGCCGAGGCCTCCGCCGCCCCGACCCGGATCGTCCGCGGCTACGACGCCGGCCTGGAGAGCGCGCTGGCCAAGGTCCTGGACGCCGACCGGGACGCCGAGCTCAAGGAGTTCCTGAGCGGCCTGCGGCTGGTCAAGGACGAGTGGGAGATCGGCGAGCTGCGCGCCGCCTGCGACGCCACCGTCAAGGGCTTCACCGACGTGGTCCGCGAGCTCGGCCAGGCCGTCGCCACCTCGGAGCGCTGGATCGAGGGCACCTTCTGGCGCCGCGCCCGGGTCGAGGGCAACGACGTCGGCTACGGCACCATCGCCGCCGCCGGCCCGCACGCCACCACCCTGCACTGGGTCCGCAACGACGGCGACGTGCGCCCCGGCGAGCTGCTGCTGCTGGACGCGGGCGTGGAGACCCACACCCTCTACACCGCCGACGTCACCCGCAGCCTGCCGATCGACGGCCGCTTCACCGACCTGCAGCGCAAGATCTACGACGCGGTCTACGACGCCCAGGAGGCCGGCATCGCCGCGGTGAAGCCCGGCGCCCGCTTCCGCGACTTCCACGAGGCCTCGCAGCGGGTGCTCGCCGAGCGCCTGCTCGCCTGGGGCCTGCTGGACGCCTCCGTGTACGACGTGGAGAAGGTCCTGGAGCTCGGCCTGCAGCGCCGCTGGACCCTGCACGGCACCGGCCACATGCTCGGCCTGGACGTCCACGACTGCGCCCACTCGCGCCGCGAGGAGCACGTCGACGCCCTGCTGGTCCCCGGCATGGTGCTGACCGTCGAGCCCGGCCTGTACTTCCAGCAGGACGACCTGACCGTGCCGGCGGAGTACCGCGGCATCGGCGTCCGGATCGAGGACGACATCCTGGTCACCGCCGAGGGCAACGAGAACCTCTCGGCCGGCCTGCCCCGCCGCTCCGAGGACGTCGAGGCCTGGATGGCCTCGCTCGCCTGAGCCACGGCACGGCGAAGGGCCCGGCCTCCCCGACGACGGGAGGCCGGGCCCTCGTGCCTACCCGGGGGGTCAGCGCCGGACGGCGGGCCGGACCGCGACGGTCGCGCCGGTGTGGCCGTCCGAGTCCCCGCCGACCTCGATCTCCACCGGACCGGTGCCGGTCCGCTTCAGGCCGACCCGGAACGTGTACTCGGCCGGGTTGCCGCGCAGGACGCCGACCAGCTCGGCCGGCGACACCCCGAGCCGCCCGTCGCAGTCCGGGGTCACCTCGAAGGACTTCCACTCGTCACCGACCTTCGCCTCCATCGTGACGTCCGCCCCGGTCAGGCCCGCGGAGGCCGGGAGGGCCAGCCGCACCAGCGGGCGCAGCAGGGCCGGGCCGTCCGGCGAGGAGACCTTGAAGGAGAACTCGGTCGGGGTCCGGCCGACAACCAGCGCGGTGGGCTCGGACACCGAGGTCACCACCGGGCGGTGGCGGTCGACGACCGACGTGGTGACCACGTTCTTCGTCACGGCCGTGAGGGACGACGGCAGCACGGCGTCCGCCTCGACGGCCAGCCGGCCCGGCCGGTTGCTCGCGTCGAGGACCATCCGGTACTCGACGGTCCGGCTCTCGCCTGCGGTCAGGGTGAAGGCCGCGTCGTCGCCCGTGCCCGCGTAGTCCATCCCGCCGCCCTGGCTCAGCGACGGCATGGCCTTCCAGCCCGAGACGTCCTTGCGCTCCAGCTTGCCCTTGGCCATCGAGAGCATCTGCGTGCACTGCGCTCCCTCGAACTCCTGGGTCGCCACCACCGGCGCCACCGCGCGGCTGCCCGAGGAGTCGTTGTTCCTCCAGGTCACCGAGAAGGCCACCTGGTCACCCACCTGGACCTGCCGGCCGTCGGCCAGACCGTTGAAGGTGATCCCGATGCCGCCGGCCCCGGTGACGGGCTTGGTGACCGGCTTGGTGACGGGCTTGCCGGAGGGCTGGGCGGAGGCCTTGGCGGAAGGCTTCGTCGTGGCGCCGGCGGCCACCGCGGCGGGGGACTCGGCCTCGGTCGGGGCGGTGGCGGCGGAGGAGGGGGTGGAGCTCGGCGCGGCCGGGGCGGGCGTGGCCGACGCGGCGGGCGACCCGGCCGGCGCGGCCGGGGCGGTGGTCGCCACGTTCGCGGCGGACCGGGCGGCGCTCGGGGCCGCCGAGGAGCCGGTCGCCGCGGGGCCGCAGGCGGCGACACCGACGGCGGCCAGGACGGCCAGCGGGACGACCTTCGCAATACGGGAGACAACGGACGCGCTCATGTGACAGTCCCCCCGAGGACATGGTGATGGTGGTTGTGGATGCGTGGATGCGTGGACGCCCCGACCGCGCTCCGAGGAGCCGGCCCGAGCCCCGGTCCCACCGGCTCGCTCTTCCCGCTTCTCACCCTGATGGACGTCCGAGCCTCCGGGAGGTTGCAGGTGGATCCGAAGGTTTTCCCGCGGCCTCGGCCCGGAACGCGGAAAGGCCCCGCGACCAGGGATCTTCCCCGGTCGGAAGATCCCTGGTCGGGACGCCTCGGGGGCAGTCGGCGATCGGCTACTTCACGACGTTCACCCGGATGGTCGTCTCACCGATCACGGTCAGCGGGCCGCTGCCGTCGTACGGCAGCGTCGCCTGCATCCGCACCGGCATGATCCCCGGCCCGTCGGCGGGGTCGATGGTCAGCCGGTACGTCACCGTGCGGCTCGCGCCCGGCGCCAACGGGAAGCCGGCCGACCTGCCGCTCATCGCGTAGTCCATGCCACCTCCGGGGGACATGCTCACCTGGGTCCAGGTGTCACCGTCCTGACGCTCCAGCTTGCCCGCGTTGATCGGGCTGCCGGCCGGCGTCCCCGGGTAGGAGTCGGTGAAGACCAGCGGCTGGACCGACGAGAAGTTGGCCTTGCCCGTGTTCCGGTACGTCACCGCGAAGGTCACCGGCCGGTCCTTCGCGGACACGAGCCCCGCCGGAAGGAGCCCGTTGACCGTGACGGCGACGGAGCTGTCGTTCACCGGACCTCCCGACGGCGTCGCCCCCGACACCTTGTGACCGCTGACGTCCAGACTGGTGACGATCGACTGCAGGCCGGCCTGGTAGTCGTCCTTGAGGCCGTTCGCCACCACGTACACCTGGTCCGAACTCAACCCCCACATCTGGGCCGTGAAGGTGTCACCCGGCTTGCAGGTGGCCTTCCACTGGGTCTTGTCGGCCGTCTTCCCCGCCGCGGTGGGCCTGGTCCGCACGGCCGCGCCGATCGACGAGTAGGGCGCGGTGGGGATGTAGGGGTGGCCCCAGACCGGGCAGCTCGGCTCATGGCTCCAGCCCGAGTCCGACGCCAGGTCGCCCGTCGTGGGCCAGATGGCGTGTTCGACCTCGTCCGGGTCGTTGTAGGCGACGACCAGGACGCCGTACGGCACGCACGTGCTCTGGGACCAGCCCTGCTGCGGGTCGGTGGGCGCGCCCGGGCTCAGGACGCAGACCTGGCTCTGCGAGACCGGTACCGCCTTCCAGCCGCCCGGAACCTTGAACTTGACGCCCCGGAAGGTGTACGGCGTCGCCGGGCCCACCGGGGGCGCGGAGTTGGTGGCCGACGCGGAGGAGGTCGGCGTGCCGTCGGCGAGCGGGACGTCGGTCCCGGCGTCGTCCGTCGGGGTGCCGGCGTCGGTGGGGGTGGTCGACGGGGTGGGGGTCGGCTCGACGGTCGGGCTGGGGCTCGGGGCGGTCGTCAGGGTGGCGGCCGGGGGCGGGACCTGGTCGTGGGCGACCGGCTCGCCGTGGAAGGTGAGCACACCGAGCGCCATCGCGGCGGCCAGGCCGAACGGGACGGCGACGGTGTACACCGGGCGCAGCCGGCGGATCCGGCTCTTCGGGGGCGCGGCCGGGCGCAGGCTGTTCGCCGTGACCAGGGCGGCGCGTGCGCCCAGTGCCTCGCGGAGCAGCCGTTCCGTCGGTGTCTCGGCCGGCTCGTCGCCGTCGCCGCCGCTACGGCGGGGGAACTTGTCGGTCATCGAACCTTCTCCAGGTGCTTTTCCAGGGCGTCCAGGGCGCGACTGGCCGTGGACTTCACGGCGCCCCGGGACAGCCCCAGGGTCTCGGCTATCTGCGCCTCCGACAGGTCGGACCAGTAGCGCAGCACCAGCACCTCGCGCTGGCGTGGAGTCAACTCCTGCAGGGCCACGAGCACGCGCCGGTGCTCGTCGTTGAGGACCGCGTGGTCCTCGGCCGACGGGGCGTCGGCCTCGTGCGGCGGCACGTACTCGCGGGCGGTCTTGCGGCGCCGCAGCATCGAGCGGGCGCCGTTGACCACCGAGGTCCGCAGGTAGCCGAGGGCGTTGTCGAGGTCGTCCAGCTCCTCGCCGTGGCGCTGGTAGAGCTGGGTGAAGGCGTCCTGGACGACGTCCTCGGCCAGGTCCTGGTGGTCGACCAGCATCACGGCCATCCGGACCAGGCCGAGCCGGTGCGCGTGGTACAGGTCGGTCAGGGTGGGCCGGTCCTCGGCGGGCTTGCGGCCGCCGCGCAGCAGCCGGAACCCGGACCGGCGCTGCTTCGCCTCCTGCTCGGTGACGGGACCGGCGAGCGCCTCGCCGGCCTCCTGCGCACCGAACAGCGCGGTGACCACCCCTCGGATGGTGAATCCGCGCGCCCCCGTCGGCGCGACGATCGGCCCGATGGCCATGGACATGTGCGCTTCCGCTTTCCCCCAGGACGGTGTCGGCGTCCGCCGGACCGTCACATCACCTGATCAAGATCGTGATCGGAGGGATCTTCCCAGTCGCCCTCGGCCCGGTTCTCTCCGCCCCCGTACCCATGGACGTGTGGCGGCGGTGGAGGTTGCCGGTGGATTCGAAGAAATTTCCGAGGTGGCCGGGACGACTACACTCGACCGGCAATCCGCCACCCGTGAGCAGGGGGTTCGCATGGCCGAGCAGAACGCCGGGGGCCCGGTCGGCACCGACACGGAGACCGACGCGGAGACCGACGCGGAGACCGACGCGGAGACCGACACGGGAACCGGGCCGCTCCGGCGCCCGGTGCCGGTCGCCATCGGGCGGCGGCCGGAGCCCGTGCACGACGTCGCGGTGTACGCCTTCGAGGGCATGGCGCCGTTCGAACTCGGCGTCGTGGTCGAGGTGTTCGGGCTGGCCCGGCCCGAGCTGACCGGGCTGCTGGCGACGCCCTGGTACGGACTGAAGGTGTGCGCCGACCGGCCCGGGACGGCGCTGGACGCGGTGGGCGGCTTCACCCTGACCGCCCGGCACGGGCTGGACGAACTGGCGGCGGCCGACACCGTGGTGGTGCCCGGGGTGCCGAACGCGTTCGGCGGCCCGGGGGCAGCACCCGGCCGCCACAGCGGCGGAGTCTCCCCCGAGCTGGTCGCGGCGCTGCGCACGGCGCACGAGCGCGGCGCCCGGATCGTGTCGATCTGCTCGGGCGCCTTCGCGCTGGCCGCCGCCGGGCTGCTGGACGGCCGGGAGGCGACCACCCACTGGCGGTACGCCGAGCTGCTCCAGCAGCGCCACCCGGCGGTGCGGGTCAACCCGGACGTGCTGTACGTGGACCACGGGGACGTGCTCACCAGCGCGGGCAGCGCGGCCGGGATCGACCTCTGCCTGCACCTGGTCCGCCGGGACCACGGCGCCCGGGTGGCCAACGCCGTGGCCCGCCGCTTCGTGGTGGCGCCGCACCGGGACGGCGGGCAGGCCCAGTTCATCGAGGCGGCGGTCCGCCCGGTCGAGGAGGACGAGGACGGCGTCGCCCGCAGCATGCAGTGGGCGCTGGACCACCTCGCCTCCCCGCTGACCGTCCCGGTGCTGGCCCGCGCCGCCCGGATGTCGGACCGCTCGTACCTGCGGCACTTCACCGCCCGCAACGGGACCAGCCCGATGCGCTGGGTCGTCACCCAGCGCATCGCGGCCAGCCTGCCGTTGCTGGAGTCACCGGACGGGACGGTGGAGGAGATCGCCGCGGCGGTCGGCTTCGAGAGCTCCGCGACCTTCCGCCACCACTTCGGCCGGGTGATGCGCACCTCGCCGACCGCCTACCGGCGCTCCTTCGGGCGCGGGGTGGCGTAGTCCGGCCGGGCCACCGGTTCAGCCCTGACGACTCGGGCCTGACAGTTCAGCCCTGACGGCTCGGACCCGTCGGCGCGGGCCTGCCCGCTCAGGCCCGCTCGCGCCGGTCCGCGTTGGCGACGATGGCGTCGTGCAGCCACCGCGCCAGGCCCGGGGCGATCTCCTCGTACATGCCCGTCCAGCGCGGGTCGGAGACGTACAGGCCGGCCAGGCCGCGGTGGATGGTGAACGTGCAGTCGTAGAAGTTCCGGCAGATGTGCTGCCGGTGCGCCTCGGCGAGGTCGGTGGCCAGCGGGCCGTCGGCGGGCTCGCCGGCGGTGAGCGCCTCGGCCAGGCGGGCGTTGAGCTCGGTCATCTCGGCCTGGATCCGCTGCCAGTCGGCCTTGGAGTAGCCGCCGGTGCGGCGCTGCGACTCGGCCCAGGCCTCGGTGTCGCCCCAGCGCTGCTCGGCCTCCTGCTCCCAGTCCTCCCGGTAGCCCTCGCCGAAGATCTCGAACTTCTCCTCCGGGGTCAGCTGAATGCCCATTCTCCGTGCCTCCATGGCGTGTTCGACGGCTGCGGCGAGGTCCTGGAGGTGCCTGATCCGGTCGGTCAGCAGTCGGTGCTGCCGCCGGAGGTGTTCGCTCGGGCTGACCGAGTGGTCGTCCAGGATCGCCGCGATCTCCTCCAGGGGGAAGCCGAGTTCGCGGTAGAAGAGGATCTGCTGCAGCCGGTCGAGGTCGGCGTCCACGTACCGGCGGTAGCCGGAGCGGGTCCGGCCGGCGGGGGACAGCAGGCCGATCTCGTCGTAGTGGTGCAGGGTGCGGACGGTCACCTTGGCGATCTTCGCCACGGCGCCGACCGAGTGGCCCTCGGTGGTCATCGGATTTCCTCCCTGGTGCTGACCACCACCCTCGGCTCTCACGTCGCGTGAGGGTCAAGCCGCTCCCGCGGGTGCGAGCCGCCCGGGCCTCGGCTGCTCAGGCCTCGGCTGCTCAGGCCTCGGCGCCGACCAGCTCCCGCTCGCGCCGCCGGGCCGACCGGCGTCCGCCGTCGCCCGTGCCGCCGGCCCGCGGCCGGCCGGGCTGCTGGGTCGGCCAGAGCAGCACGTACGCGGCGGAGACCACCACGAAGGCGAGCCGGACGAAGCCGCGGGCCGAGTCGGACGGCAGGAGCAGCGTGCCGCCGTACAGCGCGGCCAGCGCGATCCAGCTCCACCAGGGGACGAGCCGCTTCTGCCCGACCGCGTCCCAGAGCAGGGTGCCGAGCAGGATCGAGGCCGTGTAGTACGTGTAGACGCTCGGGTCGAGCAGAATCCGGGCGTCCGCGCCGAGCAGCACCACGGCCGGCCAACGGCCGCGCCACACCGCGATGCTGCCGAGGCCCAGGCCGAGCGCGAACTGGGTCGGACGGTCCCACCAGGGGGTGGCGGGGTCGGTCACCCCGAACCAGCGCAGCGCGGACGCGGGCTGGTTGGGGATGGTGAACTTGGCCGCCGCCATGGTGTCCAGGTTGCCCAGGTAGAACGGCAGCCAGGCGACCGCCACCAGGACGGCGAACCAGAGCGCGGTGCGCAGCCAGCTGCGCCGGGGCAACGCCAGGATCAGCGGGGCGAAGGCGATCGCCCAGGGTTTGGAATCGACCGCCAGCGCCAGGAAGATCGCGACCTGGGTGGGCTTGCCGCGGGCCAGGGCGTGCGCGGCGAGGGTGGTGAAGAACAGCGCGAGGACGTCGTCCAGGTGCGCGAAGCGGACCGACACCTCGACCCACATCGGGATGAAGGCCAGTCCGGCGATCAGCAGCCGCTGCTGGAGGCGGCGGTGGTTGGTACCGGTGCCCAGGTAGTACAGGGCCGCGGTCCGGCCGACCAGGACCAGCATCACCAGGCCGAGCGCGGCGCTGGCCGCCTCGGCGACCAGCTGGCCGGCGTGCGGCGAGAACGGGGCGGTGAGCCGGGCCGCGGCCAGGCTGACCGGGCCGATCTGCAGCTCCGGGTGGTGGGCGTAGAGCGACAGACCACCGTCGGGCTGGCCGCTGAAGAGCAGCTGCTCGCCCTGGCGCAGGTAGTGCCAGGAGAAGCCGCCGCTCGGCTCGACCAGGAAGAACCAGAGCACCGTCCAGGCGGCCAACAGGACGTGGTGCCTCCGCAGTGGGAGTCCCGCGATGCGTCCGGTCGCCGACTCGTAGTCCGTGGTGGTCCGTGCCGTGCGTGCTTCCCGCACCTGTCCTCTCCCCGCCGGTTCCGCCCCCCTCCGGCCGGACATCCTATGTGACGCAGGAATACCGCCCGTGCCGCCCGCGTGTCCGTCCGGTGGACGGTGCGGGCGGCACGGGAGTACCCGGGACACGGTCCCCCAGGTCAGCCGTCAGGTCAGCTGTGCTGACCGGCCTTGCGGCGGCGCAGCACCACGAGGGTGCCGACACCGGCCACCAGGACGGCGGCGCCGGCGCCCGCGATCGCGGTGGTGTCGTCACCGCCACCGGTCTGGGCCAGGGACTTGTCCGCGTTGGCGGCATCGGTCTTGGCCTTGCTGACCCCGCCCGGGGTGATCTTCGGCGGGGTGACGTTCGGCGGCTGGACCGGGAAGTCGATCGGCTGCGGGGCGTCGGTGCTGCCGGACGGCGCCGGGGCCTCGGTGGTGCCGGACGCGGACGGCGAGGCGGACGGCGAGCCGGTGCCGGGGGCCGAGGTGGTCGGCGCCGGGGTGGTCGGCCCGGTGGTCGGGGTCGAGGTGGCCGTCGAGGTCGCGGTGGCCGTGGCGGTCGGCGACTCGGTCGGCGAGTGGCTCCCGGTCGGGGTCGGCTTGCCGGTCTTGGTCGGGGTGGGGGTCGGGCTGGGCTTGCCGCCGCCGGCCTTGATGGTGAAGCCGGCGCCCTTGATCCCGTCGCAGCTGAAGTGCCCGTTGTCGTTGGCGTCGTTGGCGTCGGCGGAGAAGACCACCGGCACGACACCGGCCTTGCCCAGCGGGGCGTCCTTGGTGAAGGCGGCGCGGACCTTGATGTCGATGCTCTTGCCCTGCGCGAGGTAGAGCAGCGCGCCGTCGGCGGCGTCGCCGTCGGCGGTGATGCCGCCGAGGAACATCAGCACGGCGCTGTCGTCGCCGTCACCGCCGCCGGGGGCGACGGAGGCGGGCTTCCAGGTGCCGCCGCCGGGCAGCGAGGCCGGCAGCTGGTACTCCAGCTTGAGGTCCTTCGCCTTGAGCGAGCCCGCCTTGTTCTTGAACTTCAGCAGCGGGTAGGCGACGAAGTCGGTCTTGGTCGAGTTGTCGATCCGGTAGGTGAACTCGCGGGCGTCATCGCCGGCGAAGAAGGTGCCGGGCACACCGCGCACCGAGAGGTCGAGGCTCTGGTGCCCCGCCTTCTCGGCCGGGGCGCTGGCGGACGGGGAGCCGGTGGTACCGACGGCCACGGCGCCCTGGGCGCCGGCCAGCACGAGCGAGGACGCGAGTGCGGCGGCGCCGGCGAGGGCGAGACTGCGACGTATGGACAAGGGAGACCTCACGGACGTTTCCGGGCGAGGCCCGGGCGCGAGGGGCGGCCGCAGACGCCACGTCCCCCCGCGAAGCTGAAAGTGCGACGGAGAGTACCGAACGATCCGGCCGGTCGGAAAGGCGGGTGCCGCGCTGCTACCGAGGCTTGGAAATGGGGCGCCCGGTTCGTCCAACTCCGTCCACTGGTAAGGCTTTTGCTCTTTACCAAATGATGACCGGGGAGTGACGGGTACACGTCCGGAGGACCGTACCGCACCCAGGGGCGGGAGCGGTACGGGTCCGGGTGACGGTTCGGCGACGGATCGGTGGTGCGGGTGTGGCGGACCGGTGGCGGCCGGCGGGCGTCAGGGGTCCCCCGTCGACGGTCAGCTGTCGACTGCCGGGCGTCGGCCGTCAGGCGTCGGCCGTCAGGCGTCGAAGAAGGACTTGGCCGCGATCAGCGCCCGCTCGTCGCGCAGCACGTCCCCCGGGCGGCTGCCGTTGCCGAGCAGCACGCCACCCCAGCGCATCCCCATGTACTCGGCGGTCAGCCGGAGCGTGCCGATCAGCGGTTCGGCCGTGTCCTCGGGGCCGCCGAGGGCGGTGACGCCCCACAGGGTGGCGCCGCCCATCCGGGCGCGGAAGTCCAGCCCGGGCACCCGGAACCAGCCCGACCAGTGGTCGAGGTAGAGCTTGGCGCTGGTCGGCAGCGTGTACCAGTACAGCGGCGCCACGAGGACCAGGTCGGTGGCCGCCAAGGTGGCGTCCAGCAGGGTCCGTTCGTGGCCGACCGGCTCGGGGTAGCGGCCTTCGCCCTCGTGCCGGACGTCCCGGAAGGGCGGCAGCGGGTGCTCGTCGAGCCGCAGCCAGCGCTGCTCGGCCCCCTGCGGCAGGCTCGACTCGGCGGCCAGCCGGGCGAGCCGGGCGGAGTTGCCGTCGGCGCGGGCGCTGGAGTCGAGGAACAGGAACCGGCGCGGCGCCTCGGCACCGGAAAGCTGGTGGGACATCGGAACTCCCCCGGGTCACATGGTGTGGTCGGGGGTGCGAGCAGTCGGCGCGCGCCGGTTATTCCGCGTCCGCGCCCCCGGCTGTCCCACCCCGGTGTCCCGGCCGCCGTGGTCGCTCGGACCGGTCGGCCCGGGTCACTCGGGCAGGCCGGCCCGGCGGCGGGCGACGGCGGCGACCGCCGCCCAGTCCTTGTCCCCGTCGCCGTGGGCCAGCGCGTCCAGGAAGGCGTCCCGCAGGATGCTGCCGAACGGCAGCGGCACGTGCCGCGCCGCCCCCGCCTCCAGCGCGAGGCCGACGTCCTTGAGCCCGAGCGGCAGGCGGAAGCCGGCCGGTTCGTAGCGGCGCTCGGCCACCATCGCGCCGTAGCCGGAGTAGACCGGCCCGGGGAAGAGCGTGCCGGTGAGCATCTCGATCAGATCGGTCGGCCGGACCCCGTTGGCGTCGGCCAGGCTGCACGCCTCGGCCATCGACTCGATCGCGCAGGCCAGCAGGAAGTTGACGCTGATCTTGGCGGTGTTGGCCTGCCGGGGGCTCTCGCCGAAGTACCAGGTGCGCTGCCCCATCGCGGCGAACAGCGGCTCGGCCCTGGCCAGCAGGTCCGCGGCGCCCGCGGTCAGGATGTTCAGCCGGCCCTCCGCCGCGACCGGCGGCCGGCCGAGCACGGGCGCGGCGACGTAGCCGATGCCGTGCTCGGCGTGCAGCGCCTCGGCCCGTTCGGCGAGCGCGAGCGAGACGGTGGCCATGTTGACGTGCAGGGTCGCCGAGGCGCCGGCCAGCAGGGCGGGGTCGAGCAGCAGGCGCTCGACCGCGGCGTCGTCGGCGAGCATGGAGACCACCGTGTCGGCGGCGAACGCCTCGGCGAGCGAGTCGGCCGCCTGCGCGCCCTCGGCGACCAGGGCGGCCACCGGCTCGGGCGAACGGTTCCAGACCCGTACGGGGTGACCGGCCCGCAGCAGGCTGCCGGCCATGCCCCGCCCCATCGCGCCCAGCCCCACGAAGCCGACCGTCGTCCCGGCCATCCGCCCACTCCCGTCGCCGTTGCCGCTCATCTGCGGCCGACTGTACGTCAGGCGGCCACCGGGCCCGGCCGCTCACGGGAGCCACCGCGCGGGGCGGCACGGCGAACAGCACGCGCAGGACACGCACGGCGGCCGCCGGCGTGCCGGGCGCTCAGGCGCAGGCGCGCGCCGGCATCCGGGCGTGGTGCGCGGCGGCGGCCCCGCGCTCCAGCTCGGCGATCACCCGGCCGCGCAGCAGCTCGTACTGGGCCTGCAGCCGGCCGGGCCGGGCCGGGCGGGCGACCGGGCGGCCGGGGCCGACCAGCTCATCGGGCCCGAACTGCTCGCGGGTGAGGTCGATCTCGAAGCCGGTGGCGAAGCGGTTCCACCAGTGGAGGTCCGTCCGGACCCCGTCGACGTACACCTCGCCCATCATCAGCTCGCCGCCGAGCAGGTCGTGGAGCACCATCGCCGTCACCCCGCACTGGCCGCGGGCGGGATTGTCGGGACGCCAGTGGGCCAGATCCTCGGGCGCACAAGTG
Source organism: Kitasatospora sp. NPDC086791 (assembly GCF_040685975.1). NCBI lineage: Bacteria > Bacillati > Actinomycetota > Actinomycetes > Kitasatosporales > Streptomycetaceae > Kitasatospora > Kitasatospora sp. NPDC086791. The sequence goes on from NZ_JBFBOC010000018.1 coordinate 88,390, forward strand.
TCAACACCCCAGGAGGAGCGGATCGCACGTTCGATGTCGTTGAGGGTCCACGCCGTCATACCGGGAAGCCTGCCACGCGGCACTGACAGCGGCAGCGGCTTTTCGAAGGGTCACCCCGTGTTCTGCGGCGACCCTCCGTGTGTTCACCCGAACGAGTCAATGAATCCGGCCGGTCGGCCATCCCGCGGCACGGGACGGCCGACCGCCGACCGCGTTCTCCCCCCGCCCCCGGCTGCGCTGGGCGCTCGCCCGGTGTCGCTGCGTGCTGCCATGATGCTCGGAATGTCGGATTCCGGGCGGGCGCGTGAGCAGCCCCGGTCCGGCCGGTGCACGGAAGCCCGCCGGCCCGATGCGCCGACGGGCCCACAAATGCCTGGTCCGGCACCTTTCCGGCCCGCCCGTGCCGATCACCACAATGTGGATGTTTCGTGGATTCCACTATTGACAAACCAACCACGCGGTTTGTTAGCGTGAGACCAACGACGTCCCCGGGGGTGGGGACTCGCCGGGGCCTGTGCGGACGCTCTCGCCGGAGGGTGCAGCCAGGGGGGAACGGCGAGGCTGCCGGGGTGTCGGGGGGAGCGGCAGCGCCGAAGCCGCGCGACGTGGCGGCGTGGAGCGAGTCCGGGGGGACTCGCTCCACGCCTCCCCCGGTCCTCCCCCAGGCCCGCTCCGCCCGCCGCCCCGGGCTACGCCAACGCGCTCCAGTACGGGCAGCAGACGGACGGCAGCGGCGGCGCCGAGCCCTGGCCCCCGTCCCCCGACAGCACCGGGATCCGCTCCGAGCGGGCCACCCCGGGCGAGCTCGCGGTCAGCCCGGCCTCACCCAACTCCCCGAAGCAGAGCGCCAGTCGATAGCCGTCCCGGGTGGTCGCGGCGACTCCCGGACGGTCCCGGCCGGCGTTCAGCGAGGTGATCGTCCAACCGCTCCGCCGCCAGTGCCGCTCCACCACGTCCACCAGCACCGCCCGCCGGGGCAGCGAGACGACGGTCAGGATGTGCCGCCCCCGGGCGACGTACCAGCGCACCGCCGACTCGCGCCCCGGTCGCGGCAGCCGCGCGCCCGCCCGGAGCGCCGCCTCCTGCCAGGCCGGCATCGGGTCGATGGCCTCCAGGGTGTCCTGGAGCAGCGTCTCGCAGCGCCGGGCGGCGTCGAATTGATCGACCGCCACATCGCGCTCGGCGCCCGGCCACCACCGGGCGGGTGCGATCGGCTCACCACCGGGACAACCGCTCGGGCATCCGACGCCGAGTTCGGCACCACCTGACTGCACAGGGCCCTCCGTGCTCCTCCCGGCGTTCAACCCGGGCTGGGATTCCGTCACTGCTTGGACGGTGGGCGAGTACGGACAGTTCCGCCCCTCACCGTTTCCACACCCTCTCTTTGCACTGCACGGTGCAGTTGAATCACTACTCTGCACTGTGTAGTTTACTTCTCGTGCCGCCGACGGCCCGACCTGCCGAGCCCGCGGCACGACCACCTTCGAGAGGACCCCGCCATGCCCACCATCACCGTCGGCACCGCCCGCATCCCCTACCGCGTCGTCGGCGACGGCCCCGAGACCCTGGTCCTCGTCCACGGCACCGGCCCCGGCTCCGGCATGTGGGACGGCCTGCTGGACTCCTTCACCGACCGCTACACCGTGCTGCTACCCGACCTCTCCGGCAGCGAGGCCGCCGAGGACGACGGCGAACCGCTCACCCTGGAGACCCTCGCCGACCAGGTCAACGCCGTGATCGACCACGCCGGCCGCGGCCCCGCCGACGTCTTCGGCTTCTCGCTCGGCGCCGTCGTCGCCACCGCGGCCGCCGCCCGGCGCCCCGACCGGGTCCGCCGGCTGGTCGCCGCCGCCGGCTGGATCAGCGCCGAACAGGACGAGTACCTGCGCCTCTCCATGGCCACCTGGCTGTCGCTCGCCGACCACCCGAGCGCCTTCGGCGGCTACGCCACCCTGACCGCCTTCAGCGGCGGCTTCCTCGACCGCATCGGGCGCGCCGCCGTCGAGGCCAACACCGCCTACCTGCGGCCGACTCCCGGCACCCTGCGGCACATCGCCCTGAACCTCGGCCTGGACCTCACCCCGCTGCTCCCCCGCGTCCAGGCCCCGGCCCTGGTGATCGGCTGCACCCAGGACGCCACCGTCCCGGTGCGGAACGCGCGGCAGCTGCACGCCGCCCTCCCGGGCAGCGTCTACGCCGAGTTCGACACCGGTCACATCGTGCTCGCCGAGGAGACCGAGGCGTTCACCCGGACCGTCCGGGAGTTCCTCGACGCCGCGTGAACGGCGTGGGCGGACAACCGGCGAGGACGGACGGCGGGCGGACGAGGAGCACACCGTCGCCCGGGTGGCAAGCCCCCGCGCAGAACGGCCGATAACCGCGCCCGGAGATCGGAATGACATTGACTGAACGTCAACTGTCAAGGTGAGACTGCTTCGTAAGCTTCATCGGCAAGGAGTACACGATGCGCATACTCTTCACCGGCCCCGCCTCCGCCGGCCACCTCTTCCCGATGGTGCCGACCGCCCAGGCACTGCGCGCCGCCGGGCACGAGGTCCTGTTCGCCTGCGGGCAGCCGCTCGACCAACTCCGCGGCGCGGGCTTCCCGATCGTCGAGCTCGGCGACGGCCGGGTCCTGCGGGACCTGTTCGAGGACCGCCTCCAGGGAAAGATCGAGTACGTCGCCGCGGGCAAGTCGCAGGAGGAGATCTTCGACCGGGCGGCCCTGCTCTTCGCGCACGCCTCCCGGCTCTCCGTGGACGGACTGCTGGAGACGGCCACCGGATGGGGCGCCGACCTGATCGTCCACGACTCCTTCGAGGCCGCCGCCCCACTGGTGGCGACGCTGCTCAAGATCCCGTCGGTGGTCAACAACTTCGGGGTCAAGCCCGGCCTCCCGATGGCCGGTCTGCTCGCCTCCCACTTCACCGACGTCTACGAGCGGCACGGTCTGGACGGCCCCGCCGCCGCCATCGCGCTCAACGTCGGCCCGCTCGGCGGCGACCCGGACGGTCTGCCGATGCGCTACGTCCCCTACAACGGCGGCGGCGTGGTCCCGACCGAGTTCCTCCGCCCCGCCGACCGCCCCCGGATCGTCGTCACCCTGGGCACCGTGCTCGCCGAACTCGACGGTGTCCGGGCGGTCGTCCGCCTGGTCGAGGCCGCGGCCGAGGTCGACGCGGACTTCCTGCTCGCGGTCGGCGGGGCCGACCTCACCCCGCTCGGCACCCTGCCCGACAACGTCCGCGGACTGCCCTGGGTCCCGCTCAACGAACTGCTCGGCCGCGCCGACGTGTTGATCCACCACGGTGGCTCGGGCACCATGCTGACCGCCCTCCAGGCCGGCCTGCCCCAGCTGCTCCTCCCCCAGGGCGCGGACCACTTCATCAACGCCGAGGCCCTCACCGCGACCGGCGCCGCGCTGAGCTCCGCGTCCGACGCCGTGGACACCGCCCTCCTCGACCGCCTCGTCACCGACCCCGGTCTCCGCGACGCCGCCCACCGCCTCCGGGCCGAGAACGCCGCCCTCCCCAGCCCGGCCGCCCTCGTCCCCGCCCTCGAAGCCCTGACCACGGCCTGACCACCACCCGACCACCACCCGACCACCACCTGACCGCCGCGGCCCGGCCCGCGGGGCAGCCGGACGACCGGCCCGGACCTCCACCGCGGAGGCTTCCGGGCCTACGTCGTTTTCCGGCCATCGCTGCGGACCGTGACCGATCACGGGTGCGCATTCCCGCCGCCACGGCCCGCCCGCACGCACGACGGTGGCGATAGTCACGGAGCGTGACGAGACAGAGCCGGTTGGTACGATTGCCGGACAGAACGCCAGCTCATGGGTGTCGGGGGGACAGTACCGGCGTCTGCGTGCCCACACGCAGGCCCGGAGCGGGGCACGGGACTCTGAGAATGTTTGCGAGTTGACATGCGCGACGCCCATCCGGATCCGGAAACCGACTTGGCCGGATTCGGCTCCCTCAGCGAGGACGACATCCGGCTCTTCCAACTGGCCGTCGACCGCGGCCACCTCGACCCGCACGACGCCGCCGAGACCCTGGGCACGGAGCCGGAACTGGTCTCCACCGCCGTCCGGCGCCTGGAGCGGATGCACCTCCTGCGTCCGCTGCCCGCGGGCTCGTCCGGGACGACGCGCTTCGTGCCGGTCAATCCCGACGTGGCCGCCGCCGGACTGCTCGCGCCGATCGAGAGCGAGCTGCGCCGGCAGCTCGCCGACACCCAGCGGATCCGGGGGGAACTCGCGCTGCTCGGCCAGGTGTACGCCCGGAACCGCACCCCCGGCCACGCCGGCCTGGAGGAGATCCACGAGCTGGCCACGGTCATCGACCTCATCGCGGACGCCACGGCCCGGTGCCGGCAGGAGGCACTCACCTGCCAGCCCGGCGGCGGGCGGGCGCCGCACCTGCTGGAGCAGGCGTACACCCGCGACCTGACCATGCTCCGGCGCGGGGTGCGCATGCGCACGCTCTACCAGCACACGGCCCGGCACCACGCGCCGACCCAGGAGTACGTCCAGCGGATCACCCAGGTCGGTGCGGAGGTCCGCACCACGAGCGAGCTGTTCGGGCGGATGATCGCCTTCGACCGGGAGGTGGTGTTCATCCCGCACCAGGACGACCCCGACGCGGCGGTGGTGATCCGGGACGCCTCGACGGTCGAGTACCTGTGCTCGGTCTTCGACCGCTGGTGGTCCCAGGCGGACCACTACACGCCCGCGCGGTTCAGCAGGTCGCCGGCGGCCGGCGAGATCAAGGAGGCCATCGTCCGGCTGCTGGCCGAGGGCCTCAAGGACGAGGTGATCGCGCGGCGCCTCGGCATGTCGCTACGGACCTGCCGGAAGCACATCGCGGAGATCATGGAGATGCTGGGCGCGGAGAGCCGCTTCCAGGCCGGGTACCTCGCCCGTGCCACCGTCGGCCTGCCGGACTCGGGCGCCGCCTGAGCCCGGTCCGGTTCCGCCCGGTCCGGTCCGGGGGACTCCCAGCGGTCCGGAACGCGCCGGCGCCGAGGACGCGAACGCCGGGCCCGATCCTGTCGATCGGGCCCGGCGGACGGGTGCCGCGCCGAACGGACGGCGCGTCGGACGGTGCGTCAGGTGGCGCGTCAGGCCGCCTCGTTGGCCTGCTTCACCAGGTCGACGGCGGCGGCGAGGCCCAGGCCGGGGATGGCGCGGCGCAGCTCGCGGACGGCACTGACCTCGTTGGTGCGCGGGTCGATGCCCGCCTGGTCCAGCAGGCCGCCGACCCACTTCCCCTTCAGCTGCTGCTCGTTGCCGCGCAGCCCGTCGAGGACCGACAGGGCGCGTTCGAGGCCGGGCTGCTCCTCGGCGCCGGCGGCGGCCAGCGCCTCACGCAGCGCGGTGCGGGCGACGTCCAGCTCACGCAGGACGACCAGGTGGGTTTCACGGGACGAGAACATGATCAACTCCTTGTGTCAGGCAACTTATCAGACCGACCGTCAGACCGCGGGAGCGGCCGATTCCGCGTCCACGAGCTGGGCGACCTGCCGTCCGTAGAAGAGCAGTTGGTCGTCCCAGCCCATGTACGCGGCGAAGTCGTGGGCGTGGGTGAACACTCTGAGCACCGACGCGCGCCGCACCGTCCGCGCGTCCGGCAGCGGCCCGTAGCCGTCGAGCAGGGCCTGGCGGACCGCGGCGAGCCGGTCCGGGTCCGAGCCGACCCCGAAGTGCTCCCGGAGCAGCCCGAACTCGGTGAACTCGCCCAGGATCCAGCCGAGGTCGAAGCCGGCCGGCCCGCGGGACACCTCCTCCCCGGTGAGCAGGGCCCCCGCACCGGTGCGGCCGTCGAGGACGACCGACCCGAGCCCCGGGGCCCCGTGCAGCAGCACGTCCCCGGACGCGCCGCCGGTCAGGTCGGCGCACCAGCCGCGGACGGCCTCCCAGCGCCCCGGGCCGAGCACGTCGCGCAGCGATCCGTACAGCCGCGGGGCCGCCCCCGGGCCGTGCCCGGTGCCCAGCCAGGCGTCGAGCCGGGCCGGTCCGGGCGGGCCGGTCCGCGGCAGCGGGCCGGGCACGGTCAGGGCGTGCATCCGGGCGAGGGTACGGCCGGCCTCGGTGAGCCCGCGGACCAGGGCCTCGGTGCGGGTCGTCGCCACGGGGTGCAGCAGCAGGGCGGCGGCCGTCGTGCGGGCCGGCACGCGGTAGCGGCGTTCCTCCCCGCGCACCTCGGGCAGCACCGGCGGAAGGCCACCGGTCACCGTGCGCAGGGCCGCGCGGACCGGGTCACCGGGCGCGCCCAGCGCGGCCGCCCGGAGCACCCCGGGGCGACGGCTCCAGTGGAATTCCGCAACGGACCGGTACACCTCGGTGCGCAGGAATCCGGTGGCGAACCGCTCGACCGGGGTCTCGTTTTCCTGGCCGGTCATTTTCACCCCCTCGGGGACGGTGGAAGAAGGTCGGAAGGCCACCGGCTGCGGTGGCGATGTCATTACTAGCACGATTCGGGCGAACAAGAATGGGGAAAGCAGCGGAAGCGATCGGGGGGTCCCGGCAGGGACCGCCCCCGCCCTCCGATCAGCCTGGGCACCGGTCCAGCAGGGCTCCCGAGGGTGGCAAAATATCCCGGCGTCCCGACTGGGCCATTCCTTGGCCAGCGCCCGCCGGACGCTTCCCCCGGCGGCTCCCCCGCGATTCCCGTCCGCTTTTCCGGGCCACTGGATGTGGTTATCACGGAATGTTCGCAGGTCGCGGGTCCGGACCCGAAAGCAGGGCCATTCTTCGGGCGCCGCGGACTGTTAGAAATTTCCTCGGCAGCCACCGAGCGCCCCACCCGGGGCGAAGCGGGGGCGCCGCCCGGCGGCTCCTTCGCAGGAGCTACCGGTAAACCGTCCGAGGAATTCCGCAGAGGAGAACCCCATGAACACCGCTGACCAGCTCATCGCCGGCTACACCGCCTACACCGACGCCGAGGAGGTCGGCGCGGGCGCTTCGGCCGAGGCCCCCGCCACCACCCCCGCGCTCAGCGTGATCGCCGTCTCCACCGCCGCGTGCGGTGCCGCGGTCGGCAGCGTCATCGGCGGCTCGATCGCCGGCACGGTCAACTGGGGCTGCTGAAGCAGTCGTTGACACCGGAGGGGCCCGCAGCAGGCAGGCCCCTCCGGCACCACCCGACCGGGCCCACCGGCCCGCCCTTCCGACCCCACTGGAGAAGCCATGAACACCGCCGACCAGCTCATCGCCGGCTACACCGCCTACACCGACGCCCAGGAAGTGGGCGCCAGCGCCTCCGCCGAGGCCCCCGCCACCACGCCGACCATCATCACCGCCTCCTCCCCCGAGTGCGGCGCCTTCACCGTCAGCGTCGTCAGCGGCGCCGTCGGCGCCACCGCCAACTGGGGCTGCTGAAGCAGTCGTTGACACCGGAGGGGCCCGCAGCAGGCAGGCCCCTCCGGCACCACCCCACCGGGCCCACCGGCCCGCCCTTCCGACCCCACTGGAGAAGCCATGAACACCGCCGACCAGCTCATCGCCGGCTACACCGCCTACACCGACGCCCAGGAAGTGGGCGCCAGCGCCTCCGCCGAGGCCCCCGCCACCACGCCGACCATCATCACCGCCTCCTCCCCCGAGTGCGGCGCCTTCACCGTCAGCGTCGTCAGCGGCGCCGTCGGCGCCACCGCCAACTGGGGCTGCTGAACCGCCCCCACGAACGTGGGGCGCACCTGCTGGGCGCCCCAACGACGAGGGCCGGTCGTCCCCACGACCGGCCCTCTCGGCGTCCCCGCCCCGGCGGCTCGGCCACACGGCCCGGCTGCCGAGCCGCCGAGCCGCCGAGAGGTCCGAACTCCTAGACCACAACGCCCAGTTCGGCCAGCTCCGGCGCCAGCACGGTCCGGTCGCCGACCACCACGCCGGTGAAGGCCCCCGGGTCGAACCAGCGGCGGGCGGCGGCCTCGACCTCCTCCCGCCGGACCGTCCGGACCGCCTCCGGGAAGTCGGTCAGCCACTGCGGCGGGAGGCCGAAGCCCAGCGTGGACGAGAGGTTGGTGGCCAGCGTCGCCTGGCTCGCCAGCGAGATCATGCTCATCCCGAGCAGGAACCGCCGCGCCGACTCGACCTCGGCCTCCGGCAGCGGACCCTCCGTCAGCCGCACCAGCTCCGAACGGATCTCGCGCAGTGCCGCGGCGGTGTAGCCGGTCGCGCTGTCGGCTTCGACGGCCAGCCGCAGGGTGTCCTTGACGTCCTCGAACCGGGAGTCCGTCCGGTAGGCGTACCCCTTGGTCTCGCGGATGTTCGTGACCAGGCGCGAGGAGAAGTACCCGCCGAAGACCAGGTTCGCCAGGCTCAGCGCACCGAAGTCCGGGTCGGTCCGGTCCGGCCCGGGCGCGACCAGCCTGATCTGCGACTGGACGGCACCCGGCCGGTCCACCAGCCGTACCGGCCCGGGCCCCGGCAGCGGCACCCGGACCGGCTCCCGGCCGGCCGCGCCGCCCTGCCACCACGAGGTGAGGGCGGCCACCTCGGCCACCGTCCGCTCCGGGTCGAGGTCGCCGACCAGGACCAGCGAGGAGCCGGCCGGGGTGAGCAGGCTCCGGTGGAGCGCCGCGACCTCGGCGGCCGTGACCGCGGCCAGCACGGCCGGTTCGGGCGTGTCCCGCACGGCCGGGTCGTCCCGGTAACCGTGCTTGCGCAGCGCCTCCTGGGCGATCACCTGCGGCTGGGAACGGACCACCCTGATCCGCTCGGCGAGCCGGCCCTTGGCCGACTCGACCTCGGCGGCCGCGTGCCGGGCGTCCGCCAGGGCGTCGGCCAGCACCCGCAGCAGCGCCGGCAGTCCGTCGCGCGGGGCCGACCCGATGAGGTTCAGCCACATCGGGCTGCGCACGGCGTCCAGGGTGGCGCCGGTGCGGGCCAGCACCGAGTCGGTCTCCCGGTGGTCGCGCGCCGTGGTCCCGCGCAGCAGCGTCGCCGCCATGACCTCGGCGGCGGCCAGGGCCTGCGGGCCGCGGGGCAGGCAGGGGATCCGCAGCCGCAACTCGGTCATCGAGGTGGACGGCTGCCGCACGCAGATCACGCGCAGCCCGTTCGGCAGCACGGTGTCGAGCATGGGCGGCATCCGGTACGGCTGCTGCCCGGCCACCTCGGGGACCGGGCGCGGTCCGCGCGCGGTGCGGGCGATCTGCGCCGCGCTGCGGTGGGTGGACTGCGCCGCGGCGAGGCGGGTGGGCAGCGCCGCGGCGCCGTGGGTGGACTGCGCCGCGCTGCGGCGGGTCGGCTGCGGGGTCGGTGCGGTCACCGGACGGGCTCCAGTTCGTGGTCGGCGGGGCGGGACGTGGGGACGAGCCGGAGCACCGCCCGGGCGTCCGGGCGCAACGCGGCCGCGGCCGCGGCCAGCCGCTCGGCGGTGACGGCGGCGAGCCGGTCCGGCAGCCGGTCCAGCAGGTCGGCCCGGCCGTAGAGGACCTCCAGGGTGCCCAGCGACCTGGTGCGGGCCTCCAGGCCGTCGTGCTTGCGGTGCAGGCCGGCCGCCGCGCGCATCGCCGCCCGGGTCAGCTCGTCCCCGCGCGGGCCGTGGGCGGCGAGGTCGGCCAGTTCCTCGTCGAGGACGTCGAGGATCCGCTCCGGCGCGGTCGCGGCGTCGTGGGTGGCCACCACCAGGAAGGTGTCGGGGGCGCGCGCGGTCAGCGCGCCGAACAGGCCGCACCCGGTGCTCACGTCCGTCACCAGCGGCGTCCCGTGCAGCAGCCGGCGCTTGAGGCGGGCTGTGGACGCGCCGGTGAGCACGGTCGAGAGCAGCATCTGCGCCAGGTAGCCGTCCAGGTCGGTGGCCGGGTCCGGCATCCGGTACCCGGCCGCGAGGGCGGGCGCCGGGGCGTGCCGGTCCGGGTGCTCGCCGCTGCGGGCGCCGGTCAGCGGCGGCTCGGCCAGCGGCACGGGCGCCGGAGCCGGGCGGGCCGGGATGTCCTCGAAGTGGCGCCGCACCAGGTCGAGCGCGGCGTCGGGGTCGAAGTCGCCGGCGATCGTCAGCACGGCGTTGGCGGGCGAGTAGTAGGTGTCGAAGAACGCGGCGCACTCGTCGAGGGTCGCCCGCTCCAGGTCGCGGAAGTCGCCGTAGCCGTTGTGGGCGTTGGGGTAGGTGTCGTAGAGGACCCCGGGCAGGACGGTCCACGGGAAGCCGCCGTACGGGCGGTTGAGGACGTTGAGCCGGATCTCCTCCTTCACCACCTCGACCTGGGTGCGCAGGCTCTCCTCGGTGAGCCGCGGCGCCCGCATCCGGTCGGCCTCCAGGAACAGCACCTGTTCGAGCGCGGCCGCCGGGACGACCTGGTAGTAGTCGGTGTGGTCCTGGTGGGTCGAGCCGTTGGCGGTGCCGCCGGCCGCCTGGACGCGCTGGAAGTGCTCCAGCCGCTCGATGCTCTCGCTGCCCTGGAACATCAGGTGCTCGAAGAGGTGGGCGAAGCCCGTCCGCTGTTCCGGCTCGGACCGGAAGCCGACGTCGTAGTGCACGCTGACCCCGACGGCGGGCACGTGCCCCATGGGGTACAGGAGGACGCGCAGTCCGTTGGGGAGCGTCGTCCGGTGGAGCGCCGTCCGGTGGGGCGCCGGCGTGAGCAAGGGGATCAGCCTCCGGGGTGCGGTGGCCACGGGTTCGGGGCCTGGTGGGTGGAATGGCACGGGCCCCGCCCGGAGCGGAGCGGGGCCCGTGCGGTCACGTCCGGCTCGGGGGCGCGGACGCCGGCGCGGTTTCGCGGGGTGCGGTTTCGCGGGGTGCGGTCCGGTGGTTCATCGCCCAACGGGTGTACGTGCGACGGGGGATGCCCATGAGTCGGCAAAACCTTGAGATGGTGAAACCGCTCTCCCGTCGAATCGCCTCAAGGTTCGGGTAGGGACCTGGCGGTAGTCCGCCACTCGTCGGCGGGCCCGCAGTTCGATGAACGCCTCGCCGAGCGCGGCCTTCAACTCGGAGATCTCCTCCTGGAGTTCCTTCTCACGGTCGTTGCCGCGCCCGGCGCTGCCCTCCAGGCCGCGCCGGCCGCCCTCGATGAACTGCCGCTTCCAGTTCCCCACCGACTGCTCGGAGACCTTGGCCTGCCGGGCGGCCTCCGCGATCGAGGTTCCGCCGCCGAGCACGGTGAGGACGATCTTCAGTTTGTCTTCGGCCGGCATGGCCGGGGGACGTGACATCTCCAGTCATCTCCGTTCCTTCGGATCCGGTGCGCTCGGGGTCGCCCGCTCAGACGGCGGCCGAGAGGCCCAGGACCGGCGAGTCCAGGTTGCGGGCCGGGCAGGCCGGGTCGATCCCGGCGGCCGTGAAGGTCTCCAGCACGGTCGCCTCCGGGCCGGCCGCGTTGGCCGAGCGGGAATGGTGCACCAGGGCCTCGGCCAGCGCCGACGCCCGGTGTTCGCCGAAGCTCAGCCGGCGCATCCCGGGCCGCAGGTCATCCGGCTCCCAGGCGACGGCCACACCCGGCGCCAACTCCTCGGCGAGCAGCGAGACTTCGTCACCGACACCGGCCAGGCCGCGGACCGCCCCGGCCACCGTCCGGGCGGCCTGCCAGGCGCCGGTCCCGAGGTACACCACCAGCGCGTCCCGACGCGGCAGCAGCCGCTCGGAGGAGGCGACCTTCGCGCGGTACGGCACGCCGGCCTCCTCCAGTGCGCCGAGCACCCGGCGCCAGGCCTCCACCGCCGCCTCGACGGTCGTCAGGTGGACGTACACCCGCAGCAGGCGGCGTCCGGCCACCGTGCCCCGCGAGCCGTCCGCCATGAAGTAGCCCGGGGAGATCGCGGGCCGGGCCGCGGGCAGCCGCACCGTGACGGCCCCGGCCGAGGCGGTCCCGGCGGAGGCGGCCCCGGTCGCCGGCTCCGGCTCGCCGGCCGGCAGCAGTACCCGGACGCCGTGGTACTCCACGATGCGGGTACCGTTCGGCCCGTCGCCGACCGGACGGACCCGGGTCAGGCTGGACGTGTGCGGCATCGCCGCCGCGAACCGGGCCTCCAGCCGCGGATCGCGCAGGGTGCGCTGCTGCCCGCCGGACATCGGCTCGCGCCCGGCGTGGAAGGCGTCGTAGAACGCGGCGGACAGCTTGTGCTGGAGGTCCCGCGGGGTCTGCGCGGTCAGCTCCCGGTCGAGCACGCGGGCCGCGCGGCCCCCCGGGTCCACCTCCACCGACGCCAACAGTTCCCGGACGGACGGAGACAGCGCGGACGTCATGGTGTCCGCGAACGACATGGTGTTCACGAGAGGCCCCCCAGGCCGAGCGTGGTGACGGAAGCGGCGGGCGCCAGCAGGGCCGAGCGGCCGATCCCGGCCGCGGCCCGGTCGACCGCGCCGAGCCGGACGCGCTGGGCGGAACCGGCGAGCATGCGCTCGATCAGGTGCCAGCCCGCGTACCCGGCGGCCCGGGCGGCGAACCCGGCGTCGAGCTCCGGGCGCACCGCGCGGTACCCGGCGCAGAACGCCTCGATCCGCGGGCGCAGACGGTCCAGTTCCTCGACCCCCCGGCCGACCACGTCCTCGTGGGACGGCGCGCGGCCGAAGCGCTCCTCCGCGCCGAGCGCCTTCGGGATGCCGAGCACGGCCCGGTAGAGCCACTCGCCGGCGAACCCGCCGACGTCCCGCGCCGGGTCGGCCAGCCGGAACTCCTCCCAGTCGGTGAGCAGCAGCATCCCGCCCGACAGCAGGAACTGGTCCAGCCGCAGGTCGCAGTGGGACGGCCGGTGCTCGGCCGCCAGCTCGCGCTCGCGCAGCCCGCCGAGCGCGCCGAGCAGGTCGCGGTCCGACTGCATGAGGCCCCAGGCCTCCAGCTGCGCGGCGCTGCAGTCGGCGAACAGCGACCACGGCAGCGCCCGCAGGCTGTCCATCGGCGGCATCGGGGGCGGCGAGCCGTCCACGTCGTGGTCTTCGAGCGGGAGTTCGTGCAGCTCGGCGACCAGTCGGCCGGCCCGCTCGGACAGCGCGTCGTCGAACTCCTCGTCCGACGCCAGCTCGGCGCCGGACCTGCAGCCGTCCATCAGGTCGAAGGCGAGCGTGCGGGACGGCTCGTCGGCGGCGAGCAGCGCGGGGCTGCGGAGTTCGGCCACCGGGGCCGAACGCAGGATCCGGTCGAACGAGACGGCCCGGGTGAACCGGCTCAGCGAGTCCCGCGGACTGCCGCCGAGCTGCTTGACGAAGACCTCGGCACCGGTGGACGTGGTGCCGGCCCAGTTGTCGTTCCGACCCATGAAGGAGGTCAGCGCCTCCGGGTCCAGTGCGCCGAGTCCGGCCTGCGCGAGCAGGCCCTGGACCTGGGGCGCGGAGTCGAGCGGCACCGGGTCGTACCGGAGCTTCGGCGGGTTCGGCGGGTTCTTCAAGTCAGTTGGCATGGGGCTTCTCTGCGTGGAGAGGGCGGACGTGGATGGCCGGCCCGGCCGACGGACGGCGCGTCCGTCACCAGTGGGTGGTGCGGAAGGACCGGGCCTCGGGAGCGGCCGGGGCGGTCTCGCGGCGCGTCGTGCGCGGCTCGGCCAGCACCGCCCGGGCCTCCCGGACTTGACGGAGTCTCACGAGGTGCCGCGCGGCGAGCGCGACGAGCACCGCGACGGCGGACGCGAACACCGGCCTGACGGCGGACGCGCAGCGCGCGCGCCGGTCGGGTGCCGCGCCGGCCGGCATCAGCTGCCCCAGGCGGTGTCGTACGCGACGGCGACCGGCACCTTGAAGGCCGACGGGCCGACCGACGCGGCGGAATCCACCGCGTTCTGCACGACGACCGCTCCGCACGCGGCGGCAGTGGCGACAGTGGCGATCACGGCCACCGTCGTGGCCACGAAAGCAGAGATGATTCCCTTCATTGTTCCCCCCGTTTTTCTTCGGATCGGAAGCGCTTTCGACGCGTTCCCTTCGATGCCCCAATACTGCCGAGCGGGCGGCGGACGGGTACAGCCGATGCCGTGTGCAGCTAGCTGCATGCAGCAACATCCCCCAGGTGCAATCCGCTCACCAGAAGACATAAACGGACAAACGAACCCCGCGTTCCCGAGGTCGCCCAACTTTGCGGCGGCCCGACCTGGGCCATATTTGCGCCGCGCCGCACGGTGGCCTGCCCAGCGTCCGCTCACCCCAATAACGCCATTCTTCGGCCGCTCGACAATTGCTAGAAAGGTCGCGCCGAAATCGACGTCGGCTTTCCGACCCCGAATGACGAGGACGCGCACCATGCCCGGATCACCCGAACACCCAGCAGCCGTCCCGCCGAGAATTCGCCTGTGGACCGACCTGTTGCGCGGCGACCGGCTGAAGCTGGCCGGTGCCGTCCTGCTGGCCGTGGTCTCGACCGCGACCACGCTGGCCGTGCCGATCGTCGTCAAGGACGTGCTGACCGCCTTCGCCCGGCACAGCGGCCTGCTGCGGCCCGTCTCGGTCATGGTCGGACTCGCCCTCGTCGGCGCGGTCGCCGCGACCGTCTCCGGCTGGCAACTCGCCCGGCTGGGCGAGTTCCTGATCCTCCGGCTGCGCGACCGGGTGATGGCCCACACCCTGCGCCTGCCGCTGACCACCGTGCGCGCGGCCGGGCCGGGCAACCTGGTCGCCCGGATCACCTCCGACGCCATGGTGCTGCGCTCGATCGTCGACGTCGGCATGGTGCAACTGCCCATCGCCGCCCTCACCGTCCTGTCCACCCTGGTGGTGATGGGCCTGCTGGACTGGGTGCTGGTGCTGGTGACGATCGGTTCGTTCGCGCTGGCCGGCGCCGTCATCGGGATCGTGATGATCAGGGTCCGGCGGAACTTCGTCACCCAGCAGAGCGCGCTGGGCGAACTCGCCCAGCGCTTCACCGCCGCCCTCGACGCCCTGCCCACGGTCAAGGCGTACCGGGCCGAGACCGGGGTCGCGACCCGCCTGTCGGAGGAGGCGCAGCGGCTCACGGCCTCCGCGCTCGACGGCGCCCGGCTGCAGTCCCTGATCACCCCGGTGCTGAACCTCGGACAGCAACTCGCCCTGGTGAGCGTGATCCTGGGCGGGGGTGCGCGGATCGCCGGCGGTCAGCTCGGCGTGCCCGAGTTCGCCGCCTTCCTGCTCTACCTGCTCCAGCTGGTCGCCCCGGTCACCGTGGTCGCCACCGGTGCCGGCCGGCTGCAGGCCGGCCGGGCGGCGCAGCAGCGCTTCGACGAGCTGCTGGCCCTGCCCGCCGAGCCGGTCGGGGCCGAGGCCGACGCCGACGCCGACGCCGACGCCGACGAACGGTCCGCCGCCGGGACCGAGCCGGTGCCGGGCGCCGCCGCGGTCGAGTTCGTGGGCGTCTCGTTCGCGCACGGCGCCCATCCGGTGCTGCGCGACCTCTCCTTCAGCGCCCCGGCCCGCGGACTGACCGCCCTGGTGGGCGCCTCCGGTGCCGGCAAGTCCACCGTGCTGTCCCTGACCGACCGGTTCGACACCGCGCGGCAGGGCGTGATCCGGGTCCTGGGCCGCGACGTGCACGACTGGCCGCTGACCGAGCTGCGCCGCCGGATCGCCTACGTCGACCAGGCGTTCACGCTGCTCGAAGGCACCGTCCGGGAGAACCTCGAACTCGGCGCCACCGAGCCGCTCGGGGACGCCGCCCTGCTCGACGCGCTCGACCGGGTCGGCCTGCGCCAGGACGTCCTGCGGCTGCCCGACGGCCTGGACACCGTCCTGGGCCGGGACACCGACCTGTCCGGCGGCCAGCGCCAGCGCCTGGCCCTCGCCCGCGTCCTGCTCACCGACGCGGACGTCATCCTGCTCGACGAGCCCACCTCGCAGCTGGACGCGATCAACGAGCAGCGCCTGCGCGAGCTGGTCGACACGCTGGCCGGGAGCCGCGCGGTCGTCGTCGTCGCGCACCGGCTCTCCACCGTCCTGCACGCCGACCGGGTCGTCCTGCTCGACGACGGCTCGGTGGTCGACGTCGGGCCGCACGAGGACCTGCTCGCCCGCTGCGGCCGGTACCGGGACCTGGTCACCAGCCAGCTCGGCCACCAGGCCGGCCACCAGCCCGGCCACCGGCGCGAACTCCAGCCCGCCTGACCACCCGAGAGGTGCACGCCCCATGACCCCCCACCGCGATCCCGCGATCCGGGTCCGCGACCTGAGGATGCGCTACGGCAGCCGCGACACGCTGCACGGCGTCGACCTCGACATCCCGCGCGGCGAGGTGCTCGCGCTGCTCGGGCCCAACGGCGCGGGCAAGACCACCACCATCGAGATCCTCGAAGGCTTCCGCCGCCGCTCCGGCGGCGAGGTCCGCGTGCTCGGCTGCGACCCCGACCGGCCGGACGCCGACTGGCGGGGCCGCATCGGCATCGTCATGCAGTCCTGGCGCGACCACCCCCGGTGGCGGGTCGGCGAGTTGATCGAGCACTTCGCCCGCTACCACGCCGACCCCCGCGACCCCGCCGAGGTGCTGCGGCTGGTCGGCCTGGAGGAGCACGCGCGGCAGCCGTCCGCGCAGCTGTCCGGCGGCCAGCGCCGCCGGCTCGACGTGGCGCTCGGCATCCTCGGCCGGCCGGAGCTGCTGTTCCTGGACGAGCCGACCACCGGGTTCGACCCGGTGGCCCGGCGCGAGTTCCACCAGCTGGTGGAACGGCTCAGCCAGGAGGAGGGCATGACCGTCCTGCTCACCACGCACGACCTGGCCGAGGCCGAACGGCTGGCCGACCGGATCGCCATCCTGATCCGGGGCCGGCTGGCCGCCTGCGGCACCACCGCCGAACTGGCCGAGTCGATCCGGGCCCGGGCGGAGGTCCGCTGGCTGGAGGACGACGTGCGGCGCAGCGAGCCGACCGCGGACCCCTCCGGGTTCGTCTGGTCGCTCCACAACCGCCTGGGCGGCCCGGTCCCGGGGCTCGAAGTCCACCGCCCCACCCTCGAGGACACCTATCTGCGCATGATCCACCAGGAGGACGCCCAGTGAACGCATCCCGCACGCTCCGGGCCGGCCTGCACCGGGGCGGCCTGGAGGTCCGGCACATCCTGCGCAGCAAGCGGGAGTGGTTCTCCCACCTGTCGCTGCCGGCGATCTTCCTGGTGTTCGCCGGGTTCACCGACCACCCCGTCCCCGGCACCACGGTGCCGGCCGCGCAGCTGGTGATCGCGGGCGGCCTGGCCTCGCTGGTCTCGCTCACCGGGATCACCACGCTCGCCCAGATCCTCGCCTCGGAGCGGGAGGACGGCACGCTGCTGCGCATGCGCGGCACGCCCGGCGGGATGCCCGCGTACCTGCTGGGCAAGGTCTGCGTGGTCGCCTTCGTCGTCGGGGTCGGGGCCGCGGTCCTCCTGGTCGGCGGCGCGCTGTTCGTCGGCTCCGCACTGCCCGGGTCCGTCCGGCAGTGGGCCACCCTGCTCTGGGTCCTGGGACTCGGACTGGTCGGGGCCAGCGCGCTGGGCGCCGCGGTGGGCGCCGTGCTGCCCAACCCGCGGGAGGCGCTCGCCGTCGTGATGATCCCGCTGTACGGGCTGGTCGCCGTCTCCGGGGTGTTCTTCCCGACCACGGTGATGCCGCGGCTGCTCCAGCGGACCGCCGACCTCTTCCCGATCAAGTGGATGGCCCAGGGCGTCCGTTCGGCGATCATGCCGGACGGCGCGGCGGTCGCCGAGGCCGCCGGCGGCTGGCAGCACCTGGAGACCTTCGGGGTGCTCGCCGCCTGGTGCGTCCTCGGGCTGCTGCTCGCACCCCGTCTGCTGTTCCGGATGGCCCGGAAGGAGTCCGGCAGCCGGCTCTCCGAGCGGCGCCTGCGCTCGACCGTGGCCCCCGCCCGCTGATCCTCCTCCACGCCCCCTCCGGAGACGCTGTGTTCGCGCACGACGCCGACTCGTCGGCCACCCACCAGACCGCCGTGGTCTACCCGCTCCAGCCCTCGTCGATCCATCAGGTCGTCCCGCTCGCCCGCTTCGTCGAACGCCGTGCGGCCCGCCGCCTGTGGATCGGCCAGTCGCTCACCGTGGAGAGTCACCAGGTGTTCGCCGCGCTGGCGGGCATGGGCCTGAGGCTGCCCTGCGCCACCGGCGTCGCGCTGGCCCCGCTGCGGCACCCGTACCTCGCGGCGGTCGAGGCCCGCTCGGTGGCCGCGCTGACCGGCGAGCCGTTCGTGGCCGGAATCGGCCTGGGCGCACCGGAGTTCCAGCGGATGGTGCGGAGCGAGCCGTACGACCGCCCGCGCACCGCCGCGCTGGAGTTCGCCGCCGACATGCGCGCCCTGCTGTCCGGACAGCCGGTCCGGCACCGCGGCCGGTACCACGACGTCGACACCCGGCTCCAGCCGTTCCACGCCCCGCCGGTCGAGATCGGCCTCGGCGTGCTGCGGCCCCGGATGGCCAGGACCGCGGGCGGGGTGGCCGACGTGGCGATCACCTGGATGACCCCGCCGGACTACGTCCGCGACACCCTGCTGCCCGAACTCGCCGCCGGCGCGGCCGAGTCGGGCACCGCCGCACCGCGGGTCGCCACCGTGGTGCACGTCGCCCTGGCCCGCCCCGGCCGCGACATCGACGAGGTCGCCTTCCGCGGCGCGGGCACCCACCTCGGGGCCGCCCACTACACCGACATGCTGCGCAAGGCCGGGCTGGCGGTGGACGCCTCGGACCCCAAGGCCGGGGCGCGCGCCCTGCTGCGGTCCGGGGTGTTCGTGACCGGCACCGCGCAGGAGATCGCCGAGGCGCTCCGGCACTACCGGAACTGCGGGGTGGACGAGGTCATCCTGAACCCGGCGGGGGTGATGCTCACCGAGGGGGTGCACTCCGCGATCGCCGACCTGGAGGAGATCTTCGACGCGGAGGGGGCGGCCGACCATGGCTGATCCGGTCACCGGCGAGCCGCCCGGGGAGGCACCCCGCCCGGCGTCGGGCCCGGAGTCGGGCCCGGAGTCGACCCCGGCGTCGCCCGTCGGCCGGCTGCTGCTGGTCGGCACCGGCTCGCTGGGCGTGGCCTCGCTCCCCTTCTGGCTCAACTGGCTGCGTCTCCAACACCCGGACGTCGACACCAAGGTGGTCCTCACCCGCACCGCCGAGCGCTTCGTCAGCCGGGTCACGCTGTCACCGATCCTCGGGAAGCAGGTCCTCCAGGACGCCTGGCCGCAGGAGCCCGAGACCACCGCCCTGCACGTGGACCTCGCCCAGTGGGCGGAGGGCGTGGTGGTCTACCCGGCCAGCTTCCACTTCATCGCCCGGCTGGCCCTCGGGCTCGCGGACACCCCCGTGCTGCTCGCCCTCCACTGCACCCGGGCGCCCATCGTGCTGGCCCCGGCCCTGCCCCCGGGCGGCGCCGAGTCGCCCGCCTACCTCCGGCACCTCGACGCCCTGGCGAAGCGGCCCAACATCGCCGTGCTGCCACCGCAGGCGGGCTACAGCGTCACCACCGGCCGGATGGACGCCTCCACCGCGGCGCCGCTGCCCGAGGCCCTGGCCGCCCTCGCCGCCCTCGGCCGACCGGCCGCGGGGTGACCGGCCGCGGGGTGACCGGCCCCCAGGCCCGGATCCGCCTGCTGCTCGCCGACCACGACCGCCGGACCCGCGCACTGCGGACGGCACTGCTCGCCCTGCTGCCGGAGGGCGACATCGAGGTCACGGCCCAGGCCGCCACCGGCCCGCAGACCCTGGCACTCGCCGTCGCGCACCGCCCCGACGTCGTCCTGGCGGACCTCGACCTGCCCGGGCTCGACGGCATCCGCGTCACCGAGGCCCTCCGCACCCTGCTGCCGGACACCCGCACCGTCCTGCTCACCGACCGTCCCCACCCGACCGCCCTCACCCGCGCCCTGGCCGCCGGCGCACGCGGCTACCTCCCCAAGACCACCCCGACCACCGACCTCGCCGCCACCCTCCGCACCCCACCCCCCGGCCGCTGCCACACCCACCCCGACCTGATCGCCGACGCCGCCCCCACCGACCCCCACCCGGCCCCGGAACGCCGAAGGGCCGGTCCCCGTAACCACGGAAACCGGCCCTGATCTGGTCCTACTGGAGCGGGCGACGAGAATCGAACTCGCGCTCTAAGCTTGGGAAGCTCATGTTCTACCATTAAACTACGCCCGCCTGATGAGCCGTCAGAGACCGCTCGATCCAGTGTCACTGTACCCCATCCGTGACCGTGGTTGCACGAGGGGTCCGGGGCGCGGCGGTGCCGGGTGGGGGTGGGTGCGGAGGCGTACTGTGTGGGCCGCGTACGAGTGCTCCGGTGGGTGGGGTCGGGGCGGCGAGCCACGGTGAGGAATGTCCGGAACATCCCCTAATGTGACGCTGTCCCGGGGCTCGGCCGCCGGGTGTGCGAGTACGGGTGAGTACTGGGTTAGGGATGGGAAGGGGATCGATGGAGCAGCGCGCCGTCGTTCGTTGTGCCGAGGGGCACCTGTTCAGCACCACCACGTTCCCGATGCAGAACCTCGGTCCGGGCCGGCTCGGGCCCGGGCGGTTGATCCGCTGTCCGCAGTGCGGACGGCTGCGGAGTTCGGTGCTGGCCGACGTGCGGGAGCTGTCGGAGCCGCAACTGGCGCAGGCGATGCGGCTGGAGGCCGCGGAGTTCCTGGCCTGACGGCGGGCGGACGGATGGGTGGGCCCCGGACGGATTCGTCCGGGGCCCTTTCTTGCACGTAACCTCGAAGCGTGCTGCTCTCTGACAAGGACATCCGGACCGAAATCGACCTGGGCCGGGTCCGCATCGACCCGTTCGACCCGGCGATGATCCAGCCGTCGAGTATCGACGTGCGCCTCGACCGCTTCTTCCGCGTGTTCGAGAACCACAAGTACCCGCACATCGACCCCTCCGAGGAGCAGCCGGACCTGACCCGGCTGGTCGAGCCGGAGGGCGACGAGGCGTTCATCCTGCACCCCGGCGAGTTCGTGCTGGCCTCGACGTACGAGGTCATCACGCTGCCCGAGGACGTGGCCTCCCGCCTGGAGGGCAAGTCGAGCCTGGGCCGGCTGGGCCTGCTCACCCACTCCACGGCCGGCTTCATCGACCCCGGCTTCAGCGGCCACGTGACGCTGGAGCTGTCGAACGTCGCGACGCTGCCGATCAAGCTGTACCCGGGCATGAAGATCGGGCAGCTCTGCCTGTTCCGCCTCTCCTCGCCGTCGGAGCACCCGTACGGCTCGGAGCGCTACGGCTCGCGCTACCAGGGCCAGCGCGGCCCGACGCCGTCCCGCTCGTACCTGAACTTCCACCGCAGCCGGGTCTGAGCCGGGGACGAACCCTCGGAGCCGCACGCAGACGGGCGGCCACCCCTCACCGCGAGGGGTGGCCGCCCGCTGCGTTTCCTCAGGCGCGCTTCGGGCTGGTGACGGCGACCAGCTCGGTGCCGTCCTCGGACAGCCGCAGTTCGGTGCGCAGCTCGGCCAGCTCGCCGAGGTGGTGCAGGTGGGTGCCGCCGCAGAAGATCTGCGCGCCGCCCTCGGGCAGCTCGCAGTGCCACTGGCGGCGGGCGGTCAGCTCGGGGCCGGGCACCTCGATGCGGACCGGGGCGTCGGCGGCGACCCAGGCGGCGAGCCGGGCGTTGACGTCCTCGGTGAGGGCGGGCAGGGCGTCGGCCAGGGCGGGGAACTCTTCGGTGGCGTCCGCCGTGAAGCCCTTCTTCTTGAGCGACTTGCCGAGCCGGTAGGTGTCGGTGCTGGCCTCGGTGTCCATCACCGAGCTCGCCATCGCGAGGCTGTCGAAGTCCGGGTTGCCGAAGGCGTCCGAGCGGCCCGGGTCCTTGCGCCAGCGCGGGGCGAGCGCGGCGTTGAGGGCGAGGGCGAGCAGGTGGCAGCCGCTGTGCGAGGCGCTGAGGGCGCCCCGGCGGCCGGCGTCGACGGCGAGCGCTGCGGTGCGGCCGGTGAGGTCGCCGGGGTCGGTGTCGAGGACGTGCAGGACCAGCCAGGACCACTCCTCGTCGCCGCGCCGGACCGGGATGTCGGCGCCGACCAGCAGCGTGTCGTCCTCGGGGCCGACGGCGCCGGTCAGGCAGTCGACCACGGCGAACTCGGTGCCGTCCACGGTGAGGGTGCCGTGGTCGGCCGGCTGGTCGGGCCAGGTGTGGTCGAGCGGGTGGAACGGGGTCGCCCCGGTCACGACGGCGTACCGGCCGTCGGCCAGCGGGTGCACCGCGAGCACCGGGGACTCGCCGGTCACCGCCCCGGCCGGGAAGCTGACGTGGGTGGTGGGGAGGGTCATGCCTGGCTCCGGTGGACGTGGGGCGAAGAGGGTGGACGGGCCCCGGCGCTCGGCCGCGGCCCGTCCACCATTCTGCCCTCCGCCGGTCGGCCCGCCGCCGGTCGACCCCGCCGCTCAGCCCGCCGCTCAGCCCGCCGCTCAGCCCGCCGGTCAGCCCGCCGCTCAGCCCAGCGTCGGCAGCTTGATCAGCACCAGCAGGGCGAGCAGTTGCAGCGCCGAGGCGGCGGCGGCCTTGCCCCAGGGCAGGTCGTGCAGCCGCCGGACCATGGCGGTCAGCAGGTACGCGCAGAGCGCCCAGGTCGCCCAGCCGACGACCTGGACCACGACGCTGCCGGAGGGCAGCACCAGGTCGAGCAGCAGCCGGGGCGCGTCGGTCAGCCAGCCGATCAGGGCGGCCAGGCCGACGGTCGACTTCCACGGTCCGTCGCCGCCCAACTGGCGGGCCAGTGCGTAGGTGACCGCACCGAAGACCGCGCCGGCCACGGTGAAGCCGACGGCGGCGGCGAGGATGCCGGTCAGCGCCACGCCGAAGGTGGAGTCGACGACGTCGTCGTGGGTCAGCCCGATGCCGAGCACCGCGAGCGCGCCGTACAGCAGCGAGACGGTGAGCGCGGGCAGCCAGACCTGGTGGTCGCGGGTGCGGTCGAACATCGCGGTCGGGGTGCGGAAGAGGCCGACGAACAGTTCGCGCCAGTGCGGCCGGGGGCCGGCGACGTGCGGGGCCGACTGGCCGCCGGCCCGGTAGACGGCGACGTTGTCCTGGCCGTACGGCGGCGGTTGCTGCCCGTGGGCGTAGCCGTCCGGCGGGTACTGCTCGTACTGCCCCTGGTCCGGGTACTGCCCCTGGTCGTAGTACCCCGGGTACGGCGGCTCCTGCCCGTACGGGCCGCCACCGCCCGCGTACGGGTCGCCCGCCGGGAAGGCGCGGGTGTGCCCCGGTCGGTCCGCCGCGTACGGGTCGAACCCGCCGCCGGCCGTCCCCTCGGGCCCGCCCGCGGCTCCCGGGTGCGGGGCCGTGAAGTACTCCGGCCCGTCCGTCCGCCCCTGCCCCCCGGGCACCCCCGGCGGCGGCGGAGGGGCCGACCACCCACCGTGCGGGCGGTCGGCGCCCTGACCGCTGTCGTATCGATTACCAGCCACGCTCCGAAGGTACCCGTCCGACCCGGGCCCCGTCGGCCCCGGACGAAGCCGGGGCCGGTTTGCAGCGAGGCTGAGACGAACGGGGCCGAAAGCCGCCCCGGCGCTCCGGCGCGGATCGAGCGCTGCGCTGGCGCCGCACGGCCCGACTACCGCTGCGCCCTACCGCTGCGCGGTGACCGACGGGCCGTGCACCGCCGCCGCCGCGCTGGTGCCGGCCGGGCAGCCGCCCGGGCCGGCCGAGGTCCGGACGGCGCCGACCGGCAGCAGGGTGCCGCAGGCGATCCGGATGCCGTTCGGCAGCTCGTTGTCCGACTCCACGATCGCGCCGTCGCCGATCACCGCGCCGTCCAGCGCCGAGCGGTCGCCGACGGTGGCGTAGGCGCCCACGATCGAGTCCTTGACCAGGGTGTCCGGGCCGATCACCGCGCCCGGCAGGATCACGCTGCCCTCGACGATCGCGCCGGCCTCGACCACCGCGTCCGCGGAGACCACGGTGCCGCCGCTGAGCACCGCGCCCGGGTGGACGGTGGCGCCGGGCAGCAGCAGGGCGTCGCCGGTCGGGCCGGGGACGGCCGGGGAGTCGACCTTGCCGAGCACCAGGTCGGCCGAGCCGCGGACGAAGGCGCCCGGGGTGCCGAGGTCCAGCCAGTACGAGGTGTCGACCACGCCGCGCAGCAGGGCGCCGGTGGCCAGCAGTTCGGGGAAGGTCTCGCGCTCGACGGAGACCTCGCGGCCGGCCGGGATGCGGTCGATCACGGACCGGGTGAAGACGTAGCAGCCGGCGTTGATCTGGTCGGTGACGATCTGCTCCGGGGTCTCCGGCTTCTCCAGGAACTCCAGCACCCGCCCGTTCCCGTCGGTCGGGACGAGGCCGAAGGCGCGCGGGTCCTCGACCCGGGTCAGGTGCAGGGTGACGTCGGCCCCGGCGGCCACGTGGCCGTCGCGCAGGGCGGCGATGTCGACGCCGGAGAGGATGTCGCCGTTGAAGACCAGCACCGGCTCGTCGGGGCCGCAGGTCAGGCCGGAGGCGGCGTTGCGGATCGCCCCGCCGGTGCCCAGCGGCTCGCGCTCGGTCAGGTAGACCAGCTCGATGCCGTACGGGGTGCCGTCCTGGAAGTGGTCCTCGAACACCTCGGCCAGGTACGAGGTGGCCAGCACGACGCGGGTGACGCCGGCGGCGGCCGCCCTGGCCAGCTGGTGCGCGATGAACGGGACACCGGCCACCGGCAGCATGGGCTTGGGGGTGTGGGTGGTCAGCGGACGCAGTCGCGTGCCCTTACCACCGACCAGCATGATCGCCTCGGTCATGGTCTGCGCTGTTCCCCTTGTGGTCTCTGCGGCCCGGCCCGGCGGGCCGATGCCTCCGTCGGTGTTCTGGACCCGTCCGGCCGTCCGGCCGGCGTGGGTCGGCACCCGTCCGGCCTTGCGTCCGGCGCGGGTCGACCGGCACGGAGCCGGTCCGGCGCCTACTGTATTTCCTTCCAACCGAATGCCCGTCCGGCGCCTGTGCGACGGACGTCACCCGCCGTCCGCCCGCCGTACCACCGGGAGCCACCGCGGTGGCCCAAAAGCCCGGCCCGGTGGGCGCGTTGGCGGCGTCCACCGGGCCGGGCAGTTGTAGCAGAACTGTCGAACAGCGGGCTTCCGGACTGCGAAGGGGCTACGCGTCCACGGTCGCGGGGCGTTCCTCGGCCTCGGCCGGCGGGATGGCCTTCACCGAGTCCAGCAGCAGCTGGGCGACGTCGACGACCTTCAGGTGCTCCTTCGCCGCGCCCTCGTTCTTCTTCCCGTTGACCGAGTCGGAGAGCATCACCAGGCAGAACGGGCAGGCGGTGGAGACGATGTCCGGGTTGAGCGACAGCGCCTCGTCCACGCGCTCGGTGTTGATCCGCTTGCCGATGCGCTCCTCCATCCACATCCGGGCACCGCCGGCGCCGCAGCAGAAGCCGCGCTCCTTGTGGCGGTGCATCTCCTGCTGGCGCAGACCGGGGACCTTGTCCATGATCTCGCGCGGCGGGCTGTAGACCTTGTTGTGGCGGCCCAGGTAGCAGGGGTCGTGGTAGGTGATCAGGCCCTCGACCGGGTTGACCGGGACGAGCTTGCCCTCGTCGATCAGGTGCTGCAGCAGCTGCGTGTGGTGGATCACCTCGAAGTGACCGCCGAGCTGCGGGTACTCGTTGGCGATGGTGTTGAAGCAGTGCGGGCAGGTGGCCACGATCCGCTTGGTCGGGGCGTCCTCCAGCGCGGCGTTCAGCGTCTCGACGTTCTGCGCGCCGAGCATCTGGAACAGGAACTCGTTGCCCAGGCGGCGCGGGGAGTCACCGCTGCAGGTCTCCTCCTTGCCGAGGATCGCGAACTTCACGCCGGCGGTGTGCAGCAGCTCGGCGAAGGCCTTGGTGGTCTTCTTGGCGCGGTCCTCCAGGGCACCGGCGCAGCCGACCCAGTAGAGGTACTCGACCTCGGCGGGGTCGATGTCCTCGCCGATCACCGGCACCTCGATGCCGGTGTCCTTCTTGAGCTCCTTGACCCAGTCCAGGCGGGCCTTGGTGGCCATGCCCCACGGGTTGCCCTTGTTCTCCAGGTTCTTGAGCATCGTCCCGGCCTCGGTCGGGAAGTTGCTCTCGATCATCACCTGGTAGCGGCGCATGTCGACGATGTGGTCGATGTGCTCGATGTCCACCGGGCACTGCTCGACGCAGGCGCCGCAGGTGGTGCAGGACCACAGCACGTCCGGGTCGATGACGCCGTTCTCCTCGGCGGTGCCGATCAGCGGGCGCTCGGCCTCGGCCAGCGCGGCCGCCGGGACGTCCTTGAGCTGCTCGGAGGTGGCCTGCTCGGCACCCTCCATGTCCTTGCCGCCGCCGGCCAGCAGGTACGGCGCCTTGCCGTAGGCGTGCTCGCGCAGGCTCATGATCAGCAGCTTCGGCGAGAGCGGCTTGCCGGTGTTCCAGGCCGGGCACTGCGACTGGCAGCGGCCGCACTCGGTGCAGGTGGAGAAGTCGAGGATGCCCTTCCAGGAGAAGTGCTCGACCTGGGAGACGCCGAAGACGGCGTCGTCGGCCGGGTCCTCGAAGTCGATCGGCTGACCCTTGCTGGTCATCGGACGGAGCTCGCCGAGCGCGGTGCCGCCGTCCTCCTCGCGCTTGAAGTAGATGTTGAAGAAGCCGAGGAAGCGGTGCCAGGCGACGCCCATCGAGGGGTTCAGGCCGATGGTGATCGCCCACGCGAACGAGATGCAGATCTTCAGCATCGCGAACAGGTAGATCAGGTTGACCAGCGTGCCGTGCGACAGCCCGCTGAACGCGACGACCAGCGGGTACGAGACCAGGTGCTCCGGGCCGTACGAGTCGACGCCGTCGAGGGCGCCCTCCAGCGCGCGCAGCATCATGATGCAGAGGCCGATGCCGAGGATCGTGTACTCGACGTAGAAGGCCTGCCAGGCGATCGAGCCGGCGAAGCGGGACTTGCGGCCGGACCGCGACGGCAGGCTCATCAGCCGGACCACCATCAGGGTCAGGATGCCCAGCGTGGTCAGGGTGCCGATCAGCTCGACGAAGAGCTGCCAGACCGTCCAGCTCCCGATGACCGGCAGCACGAACGCGGCGTCGAAGAGCTGGCCGAAGGCGTTGACCAGGGTCAGCACCAGGCTGAAGAAGCCGACGGCGACGAACCAGTGGGCGACGCCCACGATCCCCCAGCGGTTCATCCTGGTGTGGCCGAGGAACTCGACGGCGACGGTCTTCACCCGCTGGGCGGGCTGCCCGAAGCGGGTGGAGTCCGGCGCGCCGGCGCGGACCACCCGGTAGATGTACAGCGCCGCACGGGCGGCGAGCGCGGTGCCGATCACGAACGTGACCAGCGAGATGACGATCGCTGCTAGCTGCATCGGCTCTCCGTCTCCTGCGGCTTTGCGGTTGAGCAGTCTCTGCGGTTCTGCGGTTCTACGGTTTTCGACTTGAGTGTACTGGTCGGTAACTTGCCGGGCCGACGGCCCGGACAATACCGGTCGCCGACAGCTCTCCAGAAGGTTCCCAAGCTATGGCGGCAGTCACGTCACCGCACCCCCGCCACGCGCACCCCACCGGGCGCCCGCCGCGCGGCCCGGCTCAGCAAAGTTGAGCGACCCGCGCTCATGGCTGTTGACGCTGCCCACCGGGTCATGCATCCTTGAGTCCGTAAAGCTCAACTCTTCCGTGGAGGTATCTACGATGGCACGCGCGGTCGGCATCGACCTCGGTACGACGAACTCGGTCGTCAGCGTTCTGGAGGGTGGCGAGCCCACCGTCATCACGAACGCCGAGGGCGCCCGGACCACGCCGTCCGTCGTCGCCTTCGCCAAGAACGGCGAGGTCCTGGTCGGCGAGGTGGCCAAGCGCCAGGCGGTCACCAACGTCGACCGCACCATCCGCTCGGTCAAGCGCCACATGGGCACCGGGTGGAAGATCAACCTGGACGGCAAGGACTTCAACCCGCAGCAGATCAGCGCCTTCATCCTGCAGAAGCTGAAGCGGGACGCCGAGGCCTACCTGGGCGAGACGGTCACCGACGCCGTCATCACCGTCCCGGCGTACTTCTCGGACTCCGAGCGCCAGGCCACCAAGGAGGCCGGTGAGATCGCGGGCCTCAACGTCCTGCGCATCGTCAACGAGCCGACCGCGGCCGCCCTCGCGTACGGCCTCGACAAGGACGACCAGACCATCCTGGTCTTCGACCTCGGCGGCGGCACCTTCGACGTCTCCCTGCTGGAGATCGGCGACGGGGTCGTCGAGGTGAAGGCCACCAACGGTGACAACCACCTCGGTGGTGACGACTGGGACCAGAAGGTCGTCGACCACCTGGTCAAGACCTTCCAGAGCGGCCACGGCGTCGACCTGTCCAAGGACAAGATGGCCCTGCAGCGTCTGCGCGAGGCCGCCGAGAAGGCCAAGATCGAGCTGTCCTCGTCCTCCGAGACCTCGATCAACCTGCCCTACATCACGGCCTCCGCCGAGGGCCCGCTGCACCTGGACGAGAAGCTCACCCGCGCCCAGTTCCAGCAGCTGACCGCGGACCTGCTGGAGCGCTGCAAGATCCCGTTCCACAACGTGATCAAGGACGCCGGCATCTCGCTCTCCGAGATCGACCACGTCGTCCTGGTCGGCGGCTCGACCCGCATGCCCGCCGTCGCCGAGCTCGTCCGCGAGCTGACCGGCGGCAAGGACGCGAACAAGGGCGTCAACCCGGACGAGGTCGTCGCCATCGGCGCCTCGCTCCAGGCCGGTGTCCTCAAGGGCGAGGTCAAGGACGTCCTGCTGCTCGACGTCACCCCGCTGTCCCTCGGCATCGAGACCAAGGGCGGCATCATGACCAAGCTGATCGAGCGCAACACCACGATCCCGACCAAGCGCTCCGAGATCTTCACCACGGCCGAGGACAACCAGCCGTCCGTACAGATCCAGGTCTACCAGGGCGAGCGC
Organism: Kitasatospora sp. NPDC086791; assembly: GCF_040685975.1. Lineage (NCBI taxonomy): Bacteria > Bacillati > Actinomycetota > Actinomycetes > Kitasatosporales > Streptomycetaceae > Kitasatospora > Kitasatospora sp. NPDC086791. Next base: position 117,105 of record NZ_JBFBOC010000018.1, read on the forward strand.
GAGATCGCCGCGTACAACAAGAAGCTCGGCATGTTCGAGCTGACCGGCCTGCCGCCGGCGCCGCGCGGCCTGCCGCAGATCGAGGTCACCTTCGACATCGACGCCAACGGCATCATGCACGTGGCCGCGAAGGACCTCGGCACCGGCAAGGAGCAGAAGATGACCGTCACCGGCGGCTCCTCGCTGCCGAAGGACGAGGTCGACCGCATGCGCCGCGAGGCCGAGCAGTACGCGGAGGACGACCACAAGCGCCGCGAGGCCGTCGAGACCCGCAACTCCGCCGAGCAGCTCGTCTACTCGACCGAGAAGTTCATCGCCGACAACGCCGACAAGCTGCCGGGCGACGTCAAGACCGAGGTCGAGACCGCCATCGGCGAGCTCAAGGAGGCCCTGAAGGGCGAGGACATCGCGAAGATCCGCGAGGCCTCGGAGAAGGTCTCCACCACCGCGCAGAAGCTCGGCCAGGCGCTGTACGCCAACGCCGACGCCACCGCCGGTGCCGCGGCCGGTGACTCCGCCCAGGCCAAGGCCGACGACGACGTCGTCGACGCCGAGATCGTGGACGACGAGAAGCCCAAGGGCGGTGCGTCGGCATGACGGACAAGCCGCAGGGCGGCAAGCCCGGCGACGACTCCGCCGCCGAGGAGGCCGTGATCAAGGCCGCCGAGGAAGCCGCGGCGGCCGGTGCCGCCGAGGGCTCCTCGGAGGAGCTCGCCACCGCCAAGCGCGAGCTGGCCGAGCGCACCGCCGACCTGCAGCGCCTGCAGGCCGAGTACCAGAACTACCGCAAGCGGGTCGAGCGCGACCGGCTGACGGTCCGCGAGATCGCGGTCTCCAACATCCTGGAGTCCCTGATCCCCGTCCTGGACGACATCGGCCGCGCCCGCGAGCACGGCGAGGTCACGGGCGGCTTCAAGTCCGTCGCCGAGTCCCTGGAGACGGTCGTCGCCAAGCTGGGCCTGCAGCAGTTCGGCAAGGAGGGCGAGCCCTTCGACCCGACCATGCACGAGGCGCTGATGCACAGCTACTCCTCGGACGTCACCGAGGACACCTGTGTGCAGGTGCTCCAGCCCGGCTACCGCATCGGCGAGCGGATCATCCGCCCGGCGATGGTCGCCGTCGCGGAGCCCCAGCCGGGCACCCAGACGGTCGCCGACACCGACGCGAAGTCGGGCGACGCGGACAAGTCCGACGGTGGCTCGGACAGCTGACAACCTGTGACAGCTGACAACCAGTGCGCTGCGGAGTCGTACGCCGGCCAGTACGGCGGCCGGCTCCGCAGCGCTCTGTCGACGGCCGGGTCCTCATCCGCCGTTGACAGCCCAGTGACGATGGACATCGGGAGGTGGCTCAAGCCGTGAGCGGTAAGGACTACGTGGAGAAGGACTACTACAAAGTCCTGGGCGTGCCCAAGGACGCCACCGCCACCGAGATCAAGAAGACCTACCGCAAGCTCGCGCGCGAGTTCCACCCCGACGCCAACAAGGGTGACGCCAAGGCCGAGGAGCGGTTCAAGGACATCTCCGAGGCGTACGACGTCCTCTCCGACGAGAAGCGCCGCAAGGAGTACGACGAGGCCCGCAGCCTCTTCGCCAACGGCGGCTTCCGGGCCGGCGGACCGGGCGCTGCCGGCAACTACAGCTTCGACTTCGGCGACCTGTTCAGCGGCAACCAGGGCGCGGGCGGCGGCAGCGGCGGGCTCGGCGACGTCTTCGGCGGCCTCTTCAACCGCGGCGGCCCCCGGCAGGCCCAGCCCCGGCGCGGCGCCGACGTCGAGACCGAGGTGACGCTCTCCTTCGAGGAGGCCGTCGACGGCGCGACCGTCCCGCTGCGGATGACCAGCCAGGCACCCTGCCGCACCTGCAACGGCACCGGCGCCAAGTCCGGTACCACCCCGCGGGTCTGTCCCACCTGCGTCGGCGCGGGCACCGTCAGCCGCGGCCAGGGCGCCTTCGCGCTCTCCGAGCCGTGCAAGGACTGCCGCGGCCGGGGCATGATCGTCGACGACCCGTGCACCGACTGCCACGGCAGCGGCCGGGCCAGCTCGGCCCGCACCATGCAGGTCCGGATCCCGGCCGGCGTCCAGGCCGACCAGCGCATCCGGCTCAAGGGCAAGGGCGCCCAGGGCGAACGCGGCGGCCAGCCCGGCGACCTCTACGTCACCGTGCACGTCGACCCGCACCCGGTCTTCGGCCGCAAGGGCGACAACCTCACCGTCACCGTGCCGGTCACCTTCCCCGAGGCGACGCTCGGCGCCACCATCGAGGTACCCACCCTCGGCGGCCCCGCCGTGAAGCTCAAGCTGCCCCCGGGCAGCGCCAACGGCCTCACCATGCGCGCCCGCGGCAAGGGCGCCACCCGCAAGGACGGCACCCGCGGCGACCTCCTCGTCACCGTCGAGGTCGTGGTGCCCCAGCACGTCACCGGCGACGCACTGAACGCCCTGGAGCAGTACCGCGAGGCCACCGCCTCCGACGATCCGCGAGCAGCCCTCTTCCGGGCGGCGAAGGGAGCGTGACGACCAGATGTCCCCGATGAATCCGATCGACCCCGACACCCCGATCGGCCCCGGCCCCGGGCTCGGCGAGGGCCTGCCCGGTGCCGGCCCCCGCCGCACCCGCCGGGCCGCCGCGGCCCCGCCGACGTACGTCCTCACCGAGGACACCCCGGTGTACGTCATCTCGGTGGCCGCCGAACTGTCCGGGCTGCACCCGCAGACCCTGCGTCAGTACGACCGCCTCGGCCTGGTCTGCCCCGACCGCACCGCCGGCCGCGGCCGCCGCTACTCCGCGCGCGACATCCAGCAGCTGCGCGAGGTCCAGCGGCTCTCCCAGGACGAGGGCATCAACCTGGCGGGCATCAAGCGGATCATCGAGCTGGAGAACCAGGTCACCGCCCTCCAGTCCCGCGTCGCCGAACTGGTCGACTCCCTGGAAGGCGCCGCCACCGCCCTCCAGCAGCGCGAGGCCGCCGTCCACGCCTCCTACCGCCGCGACCTCGTCCCCTACCAGCCGCCCACCCCGCACTCCAGCGCCCTCGTCGTCTGGCGCCCCAAGCGCTGACCCGACCGCCCGGACACCGCCGCCGGCCCCCTCCTGTTCGGGGGGTGCCGGCGGCTTGTGGATATGTGAGAGAGTGCTGGACCGAAGCGCGGGACGGTTGGAGGCCGCCGACTGCCCACAATCCGATACAGGATCTCGGATACAGCCGACTACATCGGTGACTATTTTCTCGGTGATGACAGGGAGCCGAAGATGAGTGGGCGAGAACAGTCAGGTCCCTCGGCCGGCGGATCACGATTGCTTTCTTCGGACGCACGGGCGCTCTACCTAAAAGCCGTTCACAACGGCGGCAGGACAGAGAATCCGAAATGGCACGGGAACGAAGCCCTCCGCGAACTCCTCGACCTCGGACTCCTGATACCCGATGGTGACGATCCGAACCTGCTCATCGCGGTCGATCCGGCCCAGCTTTCCTTCAGCCTGAGCTCCACATGGCAACGCCAGGCACTCGAACTGCTTTCGCGCGCCATGGCATTGCCCACCGAACTGGGCGAGCTGGCCCAAGAATTCCACAGCTCGGCCCAGGAAGGCGGTCCGATCGAATACGTGCGAGGCAAATCGCATATCAACCAACGCCTTCAGCAGTCCACCGCGGCGGGGATCACCGAGGGACTGGCCATGCAACCGGGAGGGCCGCGCCCTCCAGAACTGCTGGCCGCAGGCATGGAACGCGATCTCAAGAGCCTGCAACAGGGCGCCACGATGCGCAGCATCTACAACGCCAGCACCCGCTACCACCAGCCCACTCGTGAATTCGTTTCGAGGCTCACCAGGGAGGGCTACCAGTTTCGCACGCTGGACGAACCCTACGCGCGCCTCATTATCATCGACAGGCGAGTCGCCATCATTCCGGTAGGCGGCGACGATCTGGCTGCCTTCATCCACGACCCAGGTGTGATCAATTTCTTCATCGAAGAGGTCTTCGAAAGACACTGGAGTCGTGCACTCGAGTTCGACGGCGACACCGCCATCCCGCACGAGGTGATCCCGAGACTGCGACAGACCATCGTCGATCTACTGCTCTCCGGCACCAATCACCGCGTTATCGCGCGTCGGCTGGGGATCAGTGAAAGGACACTCGCGCGGCACATCGCGGAAATGCGGGAGGAGTACAACGTCGACTCGCTCTTCCAGCTCGGTTACATGCTCGGGCGCGCCTCCCACCAGAGGTCGGAGTAACGTTCCGGTAAAGGATCGCTCAAGCGGGAGTGGCTCCGGAGAGGAACCGCGCTCAGCCATTCGAGCGCGGACGCATCAGCCCCAGTTTATGTCGTCAACGACACTTCGGGTCATCGGGAGGGCCTGGCCGGTCTCCGCCTTCACGCCCGACTGCGTCTCGACACTACCCGCGACGACAGAGACACCCACCAAGGCTGCGGCCGCGATGGCGACCGGAAGCGCGACCTTACGCACAAGCCCAGACATACGGGACAACTGCCCTCTCCTTTCCGAAAGCTCCGCGAGCCGCATCAATAGCACTGGAACGCACATGATGCCGTATCCGGAGTTGCGGTGTCACGTGCCGGGTGCCGCCGGGGCCGTCATCTCCCTGCCATGCATCCAGATGACAGGGCCAAAACCTGGACGCACCCACAGCCACTGATAGACGATCAGTTCGCCCCCATAGTCCAGCACCAGTCGAGAATCCTGTTGCTGCACTGTCAATTTGACCACAGCAGGGCACGGACAACTTGAAGCAGCAACCAATCTCAACGCCTGCCGGCACCACTTCCTAACCGGTCGGCCTTCCCCCGGAGTCGACATGACTGAGCCCTACCTGCGTCACCACGACAGCCAGGCCCCTGAGGGCCGGCGTGCACGTGTGTTCCTGGCCGCGCCGCTGATGCGGCTGACCGGCCCGGCCGACAGTGTGGTGACGCTTGCCAGCCGGACGCGGCTGACGACGCTCCGCACCACCCTGCTCCGCAGTGGTGCCGCCGTGTACAGCGCGCACCACAGTGACGCCTGGACCATCTCCGGCCGCGCACCGGAGCCCCGCGTTCCGTCCGACTTCCGCGCCCTGCAGTCCGCGGACCTCGTGTTCGCCTACGTGGGAGCACCGCTCTCGGCCGGCGTGAGCCTGGAGCTGGGCTGGGCGTCGGCGCTGCGGAAGCCGATCGTCCTCCTCGTGGACGAGGCCATCACCCACAACCCGCTGATCGCCACCATCGAGCAGGTCGCCCCCGTCCTGCCGCTCGTCTTCGACGACACCTGGTCGCAGGAGGCCCTCAACCACACCGTGGAGACCGCGCTGGACTGGGCCGGCATGGCCCTCTCCCTGCGCGAGGGCTTCTGGACCGCGCCCGGCGAGCAGTTCAACGTCCCCCGGCAGCAGCCCCCGGTCCCCGGCTACTGGCCGACCGGCGCCGCCACCGGCTGAGCAGCGCTCACCCACCGGACTCCCCCGCCCGGGCTCCGCGCATCTGCCAGCCCAACTGGAACAGCGTCTCCGCGTCGTACTGCTCACGCAGCCGGGCGATGTGACCGGCGACCGTCCGCTCGCTCAGCCCCATCCGGCTGGCGATCGCCCGCTGCGTGAGGCCCCGAGCCAACAGGCGACCCACCTGCTCATGGGCGGTGGGCTCGACCGGACCGGCGGCCAAGGCGATCCAGTCCACGACTTGAGCCTGCTGCCAGCGCTGCTCGAAGACTTCGACCACGTACGCGACCACCGCCGGATCCTCCACCACGGCGGCGACCTTGTTGTCCGAGGTCGCCGGGATCAGGGCGACGGTGCGGTCGAAGACGAGCGTCCGGCTGAAGGGGACGTCGAGGATGCGGATCCTCGATCCCACCTTCGCCGCCTCCGCCGCGTACTCGACCTGATCCCGGTCGAGTCGGGCCTGCGGCTGGTAGATCGTGCGGACCGAGCCGCCGCGCTCGATGTAGCGGCAGGTCTGTGCCAGGCTGTCCTCCCGGTGAGCCGGCGGGTGGAACCTGCCCGGCTGGGCCGTCAGGGCTTCGTGCGGATACTCCCTCATGAACTGGGAGAGCAGGTGCCGGATCTCCTCCTTGCCCGCCACCTGCCGGACGCCACCGACCGGTTCCGTCCGGCGCGGTGCCGCGTCGTAAGCCTCGCTGAGGTCCTCCAGCAGATCGGGGATGCGAGCCGCCCGGGCGAGCAGCCGGGTGCTCTCCTCCCGCAGGTCAGCGCCCATTCGCTCGCCCACGGCCCGGGGATTGATCGCGCTGTAGGCACCATCGGCGGTGTGCAGGACCAGCAGGCCCAGGGCCGTGAGCTGGCCGATCGTCGGCTCGTCCTCGGGACGGATGTCGCTGACCCGGAGTCGGCCGCCCTCCTTGACGATCTCCCGGTACAGCTCCCGGGCGGCGGCGTCGGGCAGATCGGGCTCAGACATCACGGGCTCCCCTCATCTGCCAGCCCAACTGGAACAGCGTCTCCGCGTCGTACGCCTCCCGCAGCCGCGCGATATGGGCGGCCACGGTCCGCTCGCTCAGCCCCATCCGGCTGGCGATCGCCCGCTGCGTGAGGCCCCGGGCCAGCAGGCGACCCACCTGCTCATGGACGGCTACCCCGGCGGATCCTTCCGCCAGCGCCTCCCAGTCCACCACTTGAGCCTGCTTCCACTGCCGCTCGAAGACCCCGACCAGGTAGGCGATCATCGCGGGGTCCTCCACCACGGCGGCCACCGTGTGGTCGGAAACCGCGGGGATCAGGGCGACGGCCCGGTCGAAGATCAGCGTCTTGGTGAAGGGTCCTTCCAGCAGTCGGATGGGGGCACCCACCAGCGTCGACTGCCTCGCGTACTCGACGGTCCGCGGGTCGGAGCAGGCCGAGGGCTCGAAGATGGTGTGCATGACGCCACCTCCCTCGACGTAGCGACGGGCGTGTTCCAGCGCGTCCGCCATGTGACCGTGCGGGCGGGGTCCGCCGGGCTGCAGGGCCAGTGCCTCGTGCGGATATTCCCCGACCCACTGGGAGATGAGGTGCCGGATCTCGACCATGCCCGCCACCCGTCCCACACCTCCGGCCTGCATGCTCCGGCGAGGTGCCACGTCATAGGCCTGGGCCAGATCGTCCAGGAGATCCGGAACGAGGGCGGCCCTGGCGAGCAGCCGGGCACTCTCCTCGCGCAGATCGGCACCGATCCGCTCGCCGACCACCCGGGGGTTCACCGCACTGTAGGCACCGTCGGCAATGCGGAGGACCAGGAGTCCCAGCTCCGCGAGTTGGCTGACCGTCGGCTCGTCCTCGGGACGGACATCGCTGAGCCGCAGACGGCCGCCGTCCTTCAGGATCTCCCGGTACAGCTCCCGGGCGGCGGCGTCGGGCAGGCCGGGCTCAGACATCACGGGCTCCCCTCATCTGCCAGCCCAACTGGAACAGCGTCTCCGCGTCGTACGACTCGCGGAGGCGCGCGATATGGGCGGCCACGGTGCGCTCGCTCAAGCCCATCCGGGTGGCGATCGCCCGCTGCGTGAGACCCCGGGCGAGCAGGCGACCCACCTGCTCATGGGCGGCCGGCTCGACCGAACCGGCGGCCATTGCGACCCAGTCCACCACCTGGGCCTGCGCCCATTGCTGCTCGAAAACCCCGACCAGGTACGCGACCGTCGTGGGATCCTCCACGACGACGGCGGCCTTGTTGTCGGAGGCCGCCGAGATCAGGGCGATGGTGCGGTCGAAGATGATGGTCCGGCTGAAAGGGAGGTCGAGGACGCGTAGCCGCGAACCCATCATCGTGGTCTCCGCAGCGAACTCGACCTGGTCCCGGTCCAGTCGGGCCTGCGGCTGGTAGATCGTACGGACCGAACCGCCGCGCTCGATGTAGCGGCGCGTCTGTGCCAGGCCGTCCCCCCCGCTGAGCCGGTGGCTGGAACCTGCCCGGCTGGGCGGACAAGGCCTCGTGGGGATAGTCCTTGACGAACTGGGAGAGCAGGTGGCGGATCTCCATCATGCCCGCCACCTGCCGGACTCCGCCCGCCGGTCCCGTCCGGCGCGGCGCCGCGTCGTAGGCCCGAGCGAGGTCCTCCAGCAGATCCGGGATGACGGCCGCCTTGGCCAGCAGACGGCTGCTCTCCTCCCGCAGGTCGGCACCCAGCCGCTCGCCCACGGCGCGAGGGTTGATCGCGGTGTAGAACCCATCCGTTTCGTGCAGGAGCAGGAGACCCAGGTCCGCGAGTTGCCTGACCGCCGGCTCGTCCTCGGGACGGACCTCGCTGAGCCGCAGACGGCCGCCGTCCTTCAAAATCTCCCGGTACAGCTCCCGGGCGGCGGCGTCGGGCAGATCAGGTTCGGACATCACGGGCTCCCCGCATCTGCCAGCCCAACTGGAACAGCGTCTCCGCATCGTGCAGTTCGCGCAGCCTCGCGATGTGGCCCGCCACCGTCCGCTCGCTGAGGCCGAGGCGGGTGGCGATCGCCCGCTGGGTGAGACCCCGGGCGAGCAGGCGGGCCACCTGCTCGTGGGCGGAGGCGTCGGTGGAACCGGCAGCAAGAGCAGACCAGTTGACGCCCTCGGCGTCCTGCCAGTGCAGTTCGAAGTCGCGCACCAGGAAGTCGACCACGGCCGGGTCCTCGATGACCGCCGCGCTGGCGCGGTCCGAGGTGGTGGGGACGACGGCGACCGCGCGGTCGAAGATCATCACCTGGGACACCGAGAACGGCGCCACCCGGATGTGGCAGCCGAGTTCGGTCAGCCGGGCGGCCAGCCGGACCGTCGGGTGATGGAGCCGGGACCCGGACTCGTACAGGGTGCGGATCGAGCCGCCCAGCGCCAGGAAGCGGCGGACATGGTCCACGGTGTCGTCGGCGGCATCCGCCGGCCGGGCTCCGCCCGGGTGGACGGAGAGTGCCTCCTGGCGTAGTTCCTCCGAGAGTTGGGAGATCTGGTGCCGGATGTTCTCCATGCCCTCGATGATCCGGGTGGTACCGGAGCGGCCGGGTCGGCGGGGCGCCGAGTCGTAGGCGGCGGTGAGGTCGCCGAACAGGTCCGGCAGTTCCTCGGCCTGCTTCAGCAGACGGGTGCCCGCCGCGCGCAGGTCGGTGCCGATCCGGGCCGTCACCGAGCGCGGGTCGACCGCGCTGAGCGAGCCGTCGGAGATGTACGGCTTCAGCAGGCCCAGTTCCAGGAGCGCCTGGACCGTCCCTTCGTCCCCCGGTGGAATGTCGGCGATCCGGACCCGGCCGCCCTCGCGGAGGATGGCGAGGTAGAGGGCGCGGGCGGCCGGGTCCGGGAGGGCGGTGGGGAGCAGGGTGGCGGGGGTGTCAGTCATGGCGCTCCCCGCGCAGGCGCCAGCCGAGGTGGAAGAGGGTGTGGGCGCCGTAGCGGTCGCGGAGGCGGGAGAGGTGGCCGGCCACCGTGCGTTCGCTCAGGCCGAGGCGGGTGGCGACGGCGCGCTGGGTGAGGCCGCGGGCGAGCAGGCGGCCGATCCGGACGGTGGTGGGGTGCGGGGGGTCGAAGTACCGGTCGGCGGGGGTGGCGCGGGCCCAGTCGCGTTCGAAGTGGGCGACCAGGTGGGCCACGACGGCGGGGTCGGTGAGGACGGTGGCGCGGCTGCGGTCCTCGGCGGCGGGGATGACGGCGGCCTTGCGGTCGAAGACGAGCAGCCGTTCGTACGGTTCGGCGAGCAGCCGGACCCGGGCGCCCTGCCGGGTGCGGAGGGCGATCTGGCGCTGGACGGTGTGGTCGGCGAGGGTGGCCGGCTGGTAGACGGTGCGCAGCGAGCAGCCGCGGCGGAGCAGGGAGAGGTCCTGGGCGAGGACCATCCGGAGGCCGTCGACCGGGCGGGGGCCGGGCTGGGCGGCGAGCACTTCCTCCTGGCACTCCGAGATGAGCTCGGCGATGTACTGGCGGATGTCGGCGTGGCCGTCGAGGTGGACGGCGTCGCCGGCCGGTCCGTGCGGGTGGCGGACGGCGTCGTAGGCGAGGGCGAGCGGGGCGAGGGCGCCCGGGAGCCGTTCGGCGTGCTGGAGCAGGCGGGTGGCGCGGGTGCGCAGTTCGACGCCGAGGCGGTCGCCCAGGGCGCGCGGGCTGACGGCGGTCCAGCCGGTGGCGGTGGTGGTGAGGAGGCCGCGGGCGACGAGGGCGGCGCAGGCGGGGCGGTCGGCCGGGGCGAGGTGTTCGGGGCGCAGGCGGCCGCCGCCGCGGACGGCGGCGAGGTAGAGGGCGCGTTCGGCCTGGCCGGGTTCATCGGTCATCGCGGGCGCCTCTCATGAGCCAGCCGAGTTGGAAGAGGGTCTGGGCGCCGTAGCGGTCCCGGAGGCGGGAGATGTGGGCGGCGACGGTGCGTTCGCTGAGGCCCAGGCGGGTGGCGACGGCGCGCTGGGTGAGGCCGCGGGCGAGCAGGCGGCCGACCCGTTCGGGGATGGTCCGGGCCGGGCCCTGGCCGAGGGCGGCGGCGGCTTCGGCGGTGTCGGCGCGCGCCCAGTCGCGTTCGAAGGCGCCGACCAGGAAGGTGATGGTGGCCGGGTCGCTGATGAAGGCGGCGGTGCTGTTGTCGTCGCTGGCCGAGATCACGGCGACGGTGCGGTCGAAGACGATGAGCCGCTGGAAGGGTTCGTCGAGGACGCGGATCAGCGAGCCGTGCCGGGTGACCTCCTCGGCGTAGGCGAGGGCGGGCGGTTCGGCGAGGGCGACCGGCTGGTAGATGGTGCGCAGCGAGCAGCCGCGCTGGAGGAGCTGGACGTCCTGGAGGAGGGCGACCTGCAAGGTGTCGGCGGGGCGGTGGCCGGGCTGGGCGGTGAGGACCTCGGAGCGGCAGTCGGAGACGAGTTGGGAGATCCGCTGCCGGATGTGGACGTGCCCCTCGACGTGGACGGCGCCGCCGGCCCGGGCGGAGGGGCGGGGCATGGCGTCGTAGGCGCGGGTGAGGCCGTCCAGGGCGCCCGGGAGGTTCTCGGCGCGGACCAGCAGCCGGGTGGCCTCGCTGCGGAGTTCGGAGCCGAGGCGGTCGCTGACCGAGCGCGGGCTGACGGCGGTGTAGCAGCGGTCCATCGGATTGACCATCAGCAGGCCGATGGCGATGAGCTGCTGGAGGGCGGCCCGGTCGGTGTCCGGGACTCCGGCGGAGGGGATCCGGCCGCCCTCGGCGATGATCGCCAGGTACAGCTGCCGGGCGGCCTCGTCGGGTTCCTCGCCCACGGGCCCCGTCTGGTGCGGCGCGACCGCCCGTTCCGCCGTCACGTCGTACTCTCCCTGCCGGATGCCTCTCCCCTGGTGCTGCGGCTCGCGCTCCCCCGTTGCGCGAGCCGCGGGTACCGGGTGCCGAGCGGGCTCACGGTACCGGGTGCCGCTACGGCGTGATCGCGCGGTTCGGCGGTCACGGTAACGGCTGGGACGGCGGGCCCCGGGCCCGGGTGCCGTCGCACACCGGGACGTCCGGGGGCCGCCGTCTGCACGCCAGTGTCACGGCGCTTCCGTCGAGGCGGAGCAGCAACGCCTCGACGGCTCCGGTTCCGGAGGCCATCACCACACATGGTCCCCGGCCGGCGCTCTTCCCCCCCGTTCCACCGGCGCGGGAATGGTGCGCCGGTGGTCAGTTCCGAAGAGCAAGTCGCCATCATCGGGCTGCGGTTGCCCGGACGACTTGGCGTGAGTCCACCCTCACAGTGTGACGGCCGGTGGACAAGTGCCGCCCGAGTGCATGTTCGCGCAATTGCAGCTATCTGCACCGCGGGGCGGTGGCGGGGGCTCGTGCGGCGGGGCGGATTCCGGTGAAGGCCGAGGCCAGCGCGGGGCGGGGGCGGGACCCGGCGGTACCGCCGGTCGGCTGTGTACGGTCATTTCGCGGGTGCGCGTTCCTGCAACGGCGGCACGGTCCTGAGCTGCGTGTCTACGCGCGGTGACCGGTCGCCCGGCCGGGCCCGGCCCGGCCGGCACGCCCGCACGGCCGGGCACGCACGGCCCGCACGCACGGCCCGGCCGCCCCGCCTCAACGGGCCAGCAGCCGCCCGCGCGCCAGCCCCGCCGCCGTACCGCCCGCCGCGAGCACCCAGGCGACCGCCAGCAGCAGGAACAGCCCGGCGGCCAGCGCGGTGAAGCCCCCGAAGCCGGTGTGCCGGGAGAGCGCGGAGGCGCCGGTGACGCAGGTGCCGATCGGGAAGGTGTACGCCCACCAGGTCATCGCGAAGGGCATCCCGGCCCGCCGGGCGCGCAGGTTGGCGGCGAGCGCGACGGCCAGCCAGAGCACCGCGACGCCGATCACCGCGACGCCGTACAGCTCGGCGAGGTCGAGCATGGCGGGCGCCAGCGCGGGCAGCACCGGGCGGGCGGCGTCGGCGAGCTGGTGGACGGCGGTGACGGACTGGCCGAGCGGGCCGAGCACCAGGAACAGCGAGGGGGTGAGCACCAGGGTGGGCAGCTTGCTGTGGAGCAGCCCGGTGAAGACCACCGGCAGCAGCACCAGGGTGGCCAGCAGCCCGATCCCGAACAGCCCGCAGCAGGCGTACAGCATGGCCTGCCGCGGCGTCCCGGCCGGCAGGTGCGGGATCAGCGCCGGGCCGCAGGCGGAGGCGACCAGCGGGGCGACCACCGGCAGCAGCCAGGTCGGGTTGGACTCCAGCACCGAGACCGGGTGCCGGGTGATCATCAGGTACGGGATGCCGCCGGCGACGGCCAGCGCGTACAGGGTGCCGACGCCCCACAGCACGGCGTCCACGGCGACCGCCGGGCCGGTGCCGATGACCCGGGAGCCGAGCAGCAGGGTGCCGAGGCCGACCGAGAGCAGGGCCATCGGCGGGCAGCCGTAGAAGACGGCGACGGCCGGCTGGTCCAGCAGCTGGGCGCGGGCGGCCTCGCGGTGCCGGGCGAGGTGGACCAGCCGGGCCGTGCCCAGCACCAGCAGCGCGGCCAGGCCGAGCCCCCACATCACCTCGCCGAAGCCGATCAGCCCGGGCAGCCGTACCGGCAGGGCGGCGGCGGCGTTGCCGAGGATCGCGGTGCCCATCACGGCGGCGTACCAGTTCGGGCCGAGCTGCGAGAGGTCGTACCGGGACGGGCGGACGGCGGGGCGGCGGGCGGCGGGGCGGGTGAGGGGTCGAAATTCGGCCAAGGTGGACATGCTCCCCACCATCGCTCCGAAGGCCGACCGCCGGTAGCGCCGAAGATCCTATGGAGGCATAGCCTGGGTCTATGGCTCTCTCCCCGCACGTCCCCGAACTCGGCGCCCTGGAACTGCTGCTCGCGGTGGCCCGGCTGGGCAGCGTCGGACGGGCGGCGGCGGAGCTGGGCGTCAGCCAGCCGACCGCCAGCGCCCGGATCAAGGGCATGGAGCGACAGATCGGCGTCCCGCTGCTGGACCGCTCACCCCGGGGCAGCACGCCGACCGAGGCGGGCCGGCTGGTGGTCGAGTGGGCCCGGCAGGTGGTGGAGGCCGCGCAGGCGCTGGACGCCGGGATCGACGCGCTGCGCGAGCGCCGGGACGCCAAGCTGCGGGTGGTGGCCAGCCTGACGGTCGCCGAGTACCTGATGCCGGGCTGGCTGCTGGGGCTCTCCGAGGCCAGTCCGGGCACCGCGGTGACGCTGCGGACGGCGAACTCGGCGGAGGTCGCCGGGCACGTCCTGGCCGGGCACGCCGACCTCGGCTTCGTCGAGGGCCCGGCCACCCCGCCCGGGCTGGCCGGCGCGGTGGTGGCCGCCGACCGGCTGGTGGTCGTGGTGGCGCCCGGCCACCCCTGGGCGCGCCGCCGCGCCCCGCTGACCGGGCCCGAGCTGGCGGCCACCCCGCTGGTGCTGCGCGAGCCCGGCTCGGGCACCCGGGAGGTGCTGGAGATGGCGCTGCGGCCGTTCGGGGGCGCCGCCCGGCCCCGGCTCGAACTGGCCTCGTCCACCGCGCTGAAGGCGGCGGCGATGACCGGGGCGGGGCCGGTCTGCCTGAGCGAGCTGGCGGTGGTGGAGGAGCTGGCCACCCGGCGGCTGGTCGAGGTGCCGCTGGCCGAGGACCTGGACCTGCGGCGGCCGCTGCGCGCGGTGTGGCCGGCCGGGCAGCGGCCGGGCGGCCCGGCCCGGGAGCTGCTAGGGCTGACCCGGCGGAGCGCCCCCGAACGTTCAGCCGGAAGTCGCCCCTGAGTCCGGAAGGATCGGGCCCGAAAAAAGGTTGAGCGGAGTAGACTCAACTTAATGCATGCTGTGGATGGCAGCAGCGAAGGACGACCAGGGAGGACCCCCCAGCAGTGGACGCCAGCAAGTTCACCACCAAGACGCAGGACGCCCTGTCCGCCGCGATCCGGCAGGCGGGCGCGTCCGGCAACCCGGACGTCAAGCCGGTGCACATCCTGATCGCCCTGCTGGAGCAGCCCGAGGGCATCGCCCGGCCCCTGCTGGAAGCGGTCGGGGCCGACACCGCCCGGATCGACACCGAGGCCCGCCGCCAGTCGGCCGGGCTGCCCAGCGCGATGGGCTCGACGGTCGCCGCGCCGCAGCTCGCCCGGGACACCCTGGCGGTGCTCACCGAGGCCGGCCGGCGCGCGGACGACCTGGACGACCAGTACGTCTCCACCGAGCACCTGATGGTCGGCCTGGCCGCCGAGGGCGGCCCGGTCGCCGAGCTGCTGGTGCAGCAGGGCGCGACGCCGAAGGCGCTGCTCGCCGCGTTCAAGGACGTCCGCGGCAGCGGCCGGGTCACCTCACCGGACCCGGAGGGCACCTACAAGGCGCTGGAGAAGTACGGCACCGACCTCACCCAGGCCGCGCGGGACGGCAAGCTCGACCCGGTGATCGGCCGGGACCAGGAGATCCGCCGGGTCGTCCAGGTGCTCTCCCGCCGGACCAAGAACAACCCGGTGCTGATCGGCGAGCCCGGCGTCGGCAAGACCGCCGTGGTCGAGGGCCTGGCCCAGCGCATCGTGGCCGGCGACGTGCCGGAGTCGCTGCGCGGCAAGCGGCTGGTCGCGCTGGACCTCAGCGCGATGGTCGCGGGCGCCAAGTACCGCGGCGAGTTCGAGGAGCGGCTGAAGGCCGTCCTGAACGACATCAAGGACTCCGACGGCCGGGTCGTCACCTTCATCGACGAGCTGCACACCATGGTCGGCGCGGGCGCCGGCGGCGACTCCGCGATGGACGCGGGCAACATGCTCAAGCCGATGCTGGCCCGCGGCGAGCTGCGGATGGTCGGCGCCACCACGCTGGACGAGTACCGCGAGCGGATCGAGAAGGACCCGGCCCTGGAGCGCCGCTTCCAGCAGGTGCTGGTGGGCGAGCCCAGCGTGGAGGACTCGATCGCCATCCTGCGCGGCCTCAAGGGCCGGTACGAGGCGCACCACAAGGTGCAGATCTCGGACGCCGCCCTGGTCGCCGCGGCCACCCTGTCCAACCGCTACATCACCTCCCGCTTCCTGCCCGACAAGGCGATCGACCTGGTCGACGAGGCGGCCTCCCGGCTGCGGATGGAGATCGACTCCTCCCCGGTCGAGATCGACGAACTCCAGCGCTCCGTGGACCGGTTGCGGATGGAGGAGCTGGCCCTGGAGAAGGAGTCGGACCCGGCCTCGGTCGACCGGCTGGCCCGGCTGCGGCGCGACCTCGCCGACAAGAACGAGCAGTTGAGCGTGCTCACGGCGCGCTGGGAGCAGGAGAAGAAGAGCCTCAACCGGGTCGGCGAGCTCAAGGAGCGGCTGGACGACCTGCACGGCGCGCTCGAACGCGCCCAGCGCGACGGGGACTTCGAGCGGGCCTCCAAGCTGATGTACGCCGAGATCCCGGCCGCCGAGACGGAGCTCACCGAGGCCCAGGAGCGCGCGGCGGACCAGGACGCCTCCGCCTCGATGGTCAAGGAGGAGGTCGGCCCGGACGACGTGGCCGACGTGGTCGCCTCCTGGACGGGCATCCCGGCCGGCCGGCTGCTGGAGGGCGAGAGCGCCAAACTCCTGCGGATGGAGGAGGAGTTGGGCAAGCGCCTGATCGGCCAGAGCGAGGCCGTGCGGGCCGTCTCGGACGCGGTGCGCCGCACCCGCTCCGGCATCGCCGACCCGGACCGCCCGACCGGCTCCTTCCTCTTCCTCGGCCCCACCGGCGTCGGCAAGACCGAACTCGCCAAGGCCCTGGCCGACTTCCTGTTCGACGACGAACGGGCGATGGTCCGGATCGACATGAGCGAGTACGGCGAGAAGCACTCGGTCTCCCGGCTGGTCGGCGCCCCGCCCGGGTACGTCGGCTACGAGGAGGGCGGCCAGCTCACCGAGGCGGTCCGCCGCCGCCCGTACAGCGTCGTCCTGCTGGACGAGGTGGAGAAGGCGCACCCGGAGGTCTTCGACGTCCTGCTCCAGGTGCTGGACGACGGCCGGCTCACCGACGGCCAGGGCCGGACGGTCGACTTCCGCAACGCCATCCTGATCCTCACCTCCAACCTGGGCAGCCAGTACCTGGTCGATCCGGCCACCCCGGAGGACCGGAAGAAGCAGCTGGTGCTGGACTCCGTCCGGGCCGCGTTCAAGCCGGAGTTCCTCAACCGGCTGGACGACATCGTGGTCTTCGACCCGCTGGGCACCGGCGAGCTGAGCCGGATCGTCGACCTGCAGGTGGCCCGCCTCGGCGAGCGGCTGGCCGAGCGGCGGCTCACCCTGGACGTCTCCGGGGCCGCCCGCGACTGGCTGGCGCTCACCGGCTACGACCCGGCGTACGGCGCCCGGCCGCTGCGCCGGCTGGTGCAGTCCTCGATCGGCGACCAGCTGGCCCGGGCGATCCTGTCCGGCGCGGTGCACGACGGGGACACCGTCCTGGTCGAGCTGGACGAGGACGCTTCGGCACCGCCCCGCGCGAGCTGACCAGGGCGATCACCCTGCGCCAGACCGTCGAGCTGATCCGCACCACGATCGAGGTGATGGAGGAGGCCA
>NZ_JBFBOC010000019.1:0-132491 GCF_040685975.1 Kitasatospora sp. NPDC086791
GTGATCCGCCAGTACGCGGTACCACCCGACGGAACATCAGTCACCGGACCCCACGGACCACTACCACCAGCCTGGCAGTTCGCCGCAACGTTGGAAAGACACACCTCCTTCTTCACGACCAGCGTCGACACGTTCGCCGTCGCCGACGACGGCGGAGTCGTGATCGGCGGCTGACCCGGAGTCGGATTCGGAATGCTCCCCGTCACCGTATTCGTGGTCGACTGCGTGATGTTGCTGGACGAGCAGAAGAACTGCACGCTCGCGCCCACAGCAAGATTGAACGTTCCTGCCGCTGTCACGCACGACGGCGCCACACTGTCTGTCAGCGTCGCCCCCGTGATCGGCACCGGCCCGGTGTTCGTCGCGGTGATCCGCCAGTACGCGGTACCACCCGACGGAACATCAGTCACCGGACCCCACGGACCCACACCACCCTGACCACAGTCAGCGGCACTCGCCGAGAGGCAGACCTCCTTCAGCACCGTCATCGCGGGCTGGCAGGACGTGCCGTGGTTGACCTGGAACGTCACCGTGTTCGAGGTGACGGCGGGAAGGGTGCCGGTGACGGAGGTGGCCTGGTCGGAGACCGACGTGATGGAGCAGTCGCTGCCGACGGTGGTCTCGAAGCACAGCTGCGGCGGGTCGCCGACGAAGGTCACCAGGGCCTGAGGGTGGTTCGTCGGGGTGAACGAGGACTCGTTGAGCAGCGTGATGTTGGTGATCACCTTGATCGGCGAGACCGAGACCGGGATCGATGAGATGTCCGCGGTCTGGGTGGTGACGTTGAACGGGAAGGTGCCCAGCACGGTTCCGCTGGAGTTCTCCACCGTGACCGAGGAGTTCGCGAAGTCAACAGTCGTCGGGTCGATGTTCCCCAGAGAGACGGTGCCGTATGACGTCACGTGCCCGGTCTTGCCGTCGCAGTAGAACTGCGAGGGGTTGAGCGTGGACGTGGCCGTGACCTTCAGGCACGGGCTCGCGCCGGTGACCGGGTCCATGGACCACAGGTAGCCGGTGTCACCCAGGCCGTACTTGCACTGCCCGTCATAGGCGTAGCCGTAGGGACGGGTATTGCCGCCGTTCACGCTGGACGGCCCGGACAGGGTTCCACTCGAGCCGTACGAGGCACACGGCGCCTGGGTCGTCCAGTCGTAGCAGTAGTTGTAGTTGGCGACGGTGGGAGTGCTCGACCAGAAGGGGAACTCGGTCTCCAGGTGCCCGTTCGGCGCGGTGATCGTCAACGGGTTCATGAAGACGTTCTGGCCCGTGGGGGAGGCGTGTGCGCCGACGAGTGCCTGGAGGCCCGGCGGCGTGGCGATGGACGTTCCGGTGAAGTCGAAGCACTCCACGGTTCCCTGGGCCGGCACGGAGGTCGTCGTGATGTCCGAACCCACGATCGTGCACACGCCGATGGGGGTTCCGGCCGCGTTGTAGGCCGCGAAGATGTTGTCGTTGACGATCGTGCCGAAGCCGGCGGTCTGGGTGGCGAGCGTCTTCGGAACGGTCCAGCCGGGACACGCCGCGTTGGTCGTGGGGTCGAAGCAGGACATCTCCGTGGCGTTGGCAACCCCCACTCGCGTGGTGATGGTGATGTAGATCATCCCGTTGACGATGTCCATCGTGCCGAAGTAGTCGCTGGGCACGAGGGTGGACGCGGACGGCATGGGCGGCAGGCCGATGCTGAACGTGCCACAGGACGTGTTCGTCGTCGGGTCGTAGCAGAGGACCTGCCCGCTTGAGGACACGCCGTAGATCAAACCGTTCGACGCCTGCACGAGGCCGCCGATGCTGTTGCCTCCGGTGGCCGTCGCGTTCTGTAGGACCGTGAAGCCACAGCTCTGCTGGGTCTGCAGGTTGATGCAGCCGACCCCGATCTGGGTCGGCGTCGCAGCCAGGGCGGCCGGGTAGAACAGTTGCGAGCCGGACAGCACGTACTGTTCCTTGCGTGTGGTGCGCAGATTACCCGTGAGCGTTCCGGCGACGGAGGAGTTCAACGCCTGCGGCCACGTCTGCGGAGCGCCTGTGGGAGTGGTGCACGGCAGGTTCGTCTCCAGATCCGTGCAGACCACGATCGGCATGACCGTGGTGTTCGCATGGTGGTAGATGTTCCACGCCTCTTTGACCGGCTGTCCGTTGATGGTCGCCGTGAAGAGGATCGGGATGAACCCGTCGCCGCCAGTCGACGTGTTGACCGGGGTGAACGGCGCGGGGATCAGCGTGGCCGTGCCGGTCGCCGGCGAGACGATGTTGGGGTTGACGGCTTGCACGGCGTTCGTGGCAGTGCCCTGGTCGGTCGTCACGAAGCTGGTGCCGCCGTTGGTGGACCACTGGGGGGTGAACCCCGGGGGTACCTGCAGTGACCCCGGCACGTAGGTCTGTGCCTGCGGAGTGGTCCCCGGGCCGCCCTGGATGATGTCGGTGATGCTCGCCGACTGCAGGCTGCCGTCCGGGTTGGTGTAGGACACCACCCACTGGAGGGTGTCACCGGGGTTGGCCGTCGTGGTGCTGCCGGTGGTCAGGTCCACACCGGTCTTCGTCAGCGTGGGTGTCGCGGCTGGTGCTGCGAGCGCCGCCGGGGCCCGCGCCGGGGCTTTCTTCGCGGTGACCGCGAGCGCGGGCAGCGAGAACGACGACAGTGCCGCCGCCAGCGCCACCAGCACCGTGAGCGCCGCCCGCATTGCCGTCAAGGTACGCCTGCGGCACCGGCGCATCAGCAGCGAACCCGCCACCGACACGGTCCGGTGTGCGGCAACGCACACGACCCCCCACAACGCGGCAAGTGCCACGAAAGTCCTGTCTCCCGGCGATCTGCCCACAGCAGATGCCGCGGCGCCGGAAGACCCGACGCCCCGTGGGCCGGCTCTACGCCGGTCCCGAGCCATGCGTGAAGCCGCACAGCGTCTCATAACGGAACCCTTTCAACGGGAAGGACTGGCGCCGCGCACCCTCTCCGAGAGGTGGTGTCCCTGGCGCCTAGCAGGGAACTTCGGTTGCTGCGTAGCGCAGCCGCGAGACAGCTCGCGAGGATTCCAGCCGAGGCCAGGACAGCCTCGCCGGCACTCGGGGGGAGGCCGCACGCAAGCCCTCCCCGCGTCACCCGACGCGGGACGGGATGCGACGTCATTGCGGAGCGCACGCGCTGAAGCGACGTCAACCGTCGCTGCATGGCGCTCGCCTTCCGCGCCGGGCACGACGGAACGCACGGTTGGCGTCCGCCGGGCCTGGAAGCTGGTGTGATTCATGCTCGTGCCTTCGTGACGAGTGCCCGTGGTCGCCTCAGGAGTCGGGCATCACCAGGGAAGAGGAGTTCGATGGTCCGGGCTGACGGCACTGAAGTGACGTTCTGTCGCTAAGCACTCACTTGGCGTAGTCGCAAGAGGCCCCGCGGGGACGGCAGCGGGGACACCTGTCGCTCCCCCGCGAGGCACCGCAGTGAATGCCCGCTGAAGCACCGCGCCGGCGCTCGGGGCCACCGGGGGCGGGCACGGCCTGGCTCCTGATCGGGCTCGCCACCGGGCGGAGATCGCTGAACCGCGTCCACTTTCGCCAGTCCGACGGACGAGGCGTGGCCACCCTCGAAGCGACTCAACGACAGCACCGTCGCTCCACCAAGCGAGCGAATCCGGCGGACAGTGCGGACGGATAACCAACGAGGCTCCCTGCAAGGAGAGTTGAGATGCACGGGCATCTCACTCGACCTTCGGGAGCCTCGTTCAGTCGCCGATCATGCCGCCGGCCCGGTCGTCACCCGACCGGTGTGTGTTCTGAGGAACCTGCGTGAGCGGAGGCCGCCGACGACGGGGAGGTGGCGGCGGACTGTGCGGCATTGGGAGCGTTCTGCGGAGAAGATGAGTTCTTGGGGATGACTTCGGCGACCGCTGCGGCAAAGGCGTCCGAGGAGGAGAGCGGGCCGGAGGTCACCGTCGGGTCGAGCTTGTCCCCGTTGAGAAGCATCGTGGGGGTCCCGACGAACTTGCGGTCGTGGAAGTCCTGGGTGACGTCGCGTACCCAACCGTCGTGGACGCCGTTCTTGACGCACTCCTCGAAGACGGGGGTGTGCAGGCCCGGGACCTCGTCGGCGAGCTTGAGGAGGGTCTTCCGGTCGCCGAACCCGTCCTCGTTCTCCGGAGGCTGCTTGGAGAAAAGGACGGCGTGATACTGACCGAACTTGTTCTGGTCCTGGGCACAGGCGGCGGCGTTGGCGGCTCGCTTGGAGCCGTTGCCACCGTGTCCGGCGTCGATGAGAGCGGCGGTGTGGTAGTTGATCCGGAGCTGACCGGCCTGGACGAGTTTCTGGAAGGCCTCGCCGAGGCGGGCTTCGGCGCCCTGGCAAGCGGGGCAGCGGAAGTCCTCGAAGATGTCGAGGGTCGCGGGGGCCGTCGCCGCGCCCACCGCGATGGACTTACCGTCGGCGGCGGCGCCGAGTGGAGCGAGCGTGGGGCCGGACGAGCGGTTGTTCTGGATGGTGATTCCGATGACGCCGGCGGTGGCGATGACCAGGGGGGCCACCCCGTAGGTGAGGTACTTGCGGCGCTTCTTGGCGAGTTCGACGGCAATCACGCTATCTTGCTGGGCACGTTCCCGGGCGCGTTGCTTGCCTTCACGATTCGCTCGACTCATGGTTTGCTCCGGGGGATCGGTGGCAGGCGGTGCTGCCCGTTCGGTGGTTCATATCTGTGGTCGTTCACACGCACCCGCCGCTGTGTGGCGGCAACACATGAGCGCCTTCCCGTCCGGTCCCGGGCGGGTCCGAACGGGAAGGCGCGACTCGAAGCCGGAACCGGACCAGCGGCCTGTGCTAGACCCCGGGTTGCGATGCCGGGCCGGGGGTTGTGGCGTTGGCGTCGGCAGGCGGCTGGGCAGCGCCGGACCTGGCCGGATCGGCAGGCTGTCGGACGTCCGCGGCCTGGCCTGAGGAAGCCGTACCCGACGGGCTCTGACCGGTCGGTCCGCCCTGCATCTGTGCGGAGGGGGCTGCCGCTGCGCTCGGCTTCGGCGGTACGGGGGGCATGAATGTGACGTCCTGCAGCGCGATGTCCTGAACGGTCTTCCAGAACGTCGTGGCAGCCTGAGGGCCGTCGATGTCCAGCTGTTTGCCGTTGAGCGCGGCAGCGATGGTGTCCTTGTGGGGCTGCTTGGCGAATTCCTTGCTGAGGCGCTCCACCCAGCCGGCGTGTGTGCTCTTGTTGAGGCACTGCTCGAACTGAGGTGTGCGCAGTCCGTCGACGCGGTCGGCGACCGCTAGCAGGCCCGCCTTGCCGGAGACGTCGGTGGGAGCAGCGCCCACCAGGGCCTGCCGGTAGGGATCGAACTTCCCCGCGTCCTGGGCACAGGCGACGGCGTTCGCGGCCTGTGCGGACAGTGGGGCGGCGCCGTTGCCGCTGGCGGCGACCGGCTTGTAGACGACCTTCAGCCGGTTCTCCGTCAGCAGCTGGCGGACCGTCGGCCCGAAGTCGTTCTCGAAGGTGTGGCAGGCCGCACAGGTGAAGTCCTCGTAGAGGGTCAAGGTCGCCGGTGCCTTCTCGTACCCGATGGTGATGGCGTCGTGCTCGGTTCCCTTGGGGGCAGTGACGGGCAAGTCGTCGGAGAAGGGGCTGAACAGGACGATGCCGGCGACCAGGATCGCGGCGAGGCCGGAGACCATCAGCAGGCGGCGGCCCGGTCTGCGTGGCCGGCGTCGTCGGGGCGGTGGCGTCAGCTTCGCAGCGAAGGGGTTGGAGGGCGCGGCGGGGCCGGGTTGCCCCTCGTGGTCTTGGGTGCTGTCGATAAACGTGGACATGAATTCCCACCAGCCGTCGGGGCGTGTTTTCGGGCCGACCCTCATTGGGGTGGCCTCTCCCGATTTACGAGCGCCTGGCGGCTGCACTCAATCGCCCACGCCACAGGGTCGATGAAATCCCACGAATGCACTATCTTAGTGTTTACTGATCATCTTGCCTTTTTGAAGCGCATCCCCTGGAATTCTGGCGCCCCGAGCCGTGCCGCTGGTGCCGTTGAGGATGCCCTTTCGGGGGCCGTTGCGACGGCGATGACGCGGTCGCCGGTGCGGAAAGGCCTTCCGTCGGCTCGTCGCAGTGGGCCCGTTGCCGTGCCGCGGCGAGGACGGGGTGGATGGCGTAGTCGTGGCCGACGAGTACCAGGTGCGGCGCGGGGGTGGCGTCGATCAGCCGGACGACGTCGGTGGTGTGGGTGTCCAGGTCCGTGTCCTGGCTTCCCGGTGAGCTCGTGAGTTCGCAGGTTAGGGCGATGCAGGTGTCCGGACCGGACCGTCACGAACGCATCGAAGCTCCGGTTGAAGGGGGTGACCTTCCCAAGTCGCCCTGAACCGCCGGAGCTTGTGGCTGGTGCCGGCGTGCCCTGCCCGACGACGGCTCTCCCCTCGGGCCCGGCCCCTGTGCGTCCGCGTACTGGCCGGCGGCCCATTGCGGGGCCAACTCCCTGACCGGCTGCGACTGTGAGGTCTGTGTCCGGTACGGAACCCGGTCCGGGCGGTGAAGCGGAACCTGCTCCGCCTCGCCGGGCGGCCGGACCTGGTGATCGTCGCCGGCCGGGGGCGGGACAATGGGCGGGTGACCGACAGTCAGCTCCCCCGTGGTATCACCGCCCTGATCCCCGGTGCCCCCGCGCCGGCCACGCCCGGCCAGCGGGCGGCGTCGCAGCTCCTCCACCTGCGGACCGTGGAGGTGCCCCTCCCGCTCCTGGCCGCGGCCGCGGAGCTGATCGCCCCGCAGTTGGAGAGCGCGGACCCGGTCACCCGCGAGGCCGCCGCCGATGTCCGGGCCCGTCTGCTCGCCGTGCTCGACGGTGCCGGGCCGCGCGCCGGTCGGCCGGGCGGCGACTGAGGCGCCTGCGGGCCGGGGGTCAGCCCGCCGCGGGTGCCGCGGGGTGCGGACGACGACGGCGCGCCGGCCCAGCGGTGCAGGGCGGCTTCGAGGGCGGCGGTGTCGGGGCCGGACCCGGCGGCGGCGTCGGAGCCGGTGTCGGAGCCTGGGTCGCAGGCCCAGGCGACCACGCCGCCCGGGCGGACCAGGACCCCGGTCGGCGTCGCCCGGCCGGCGTGCGAGCAGGTCCCGTTGCACCCGCTCGGCGGCGGGCAGCAGGCCGCGGCGGTCGAGTGCCTCGGCCGTCGGCACGTTGGTCGCCCCGGTCGTGGGTGAGCCGCTGGGGGCGGCGGTCCTGCCGGGGCGCGGCTGGGACGACCCGTCGGGCCGCTGCGGGCCTGGGGCCGGCCGGCGCCGGCCGGCCTGTGGGGGCGCGGCTGGTCCTTCCCCCGGTGCGAGGAGTCGGCCGCCCCGCCGTGGCCGTGGCCGTTCCCGGTGCTCGCGCGGCGCGGTGAACCCCCTTTGATGCGAGAGGAGTTGGCGTACTTCGATGCCGGCCTCGCGGAGGCCCCGGCCGACGGCGGCGGGGGCGGTGACGACCACGACGGCGACTGGGTGGAGGACGCCCTGGAGGAGGTCCTCCGGCTGCTCGGCGAGTGCCTGCCGCAGTGGCTGGACGGCGCCCCGGCCCACGGCCGCGACCTGCTCCTGCCGCGCGACGGCGGCCGCTGAACGCCCGCCTCCCGGTGCCGCGCCCCCTCCCGGCGCCGCAGCCCCGGCCTCACCTGCGGACGGCGGCCTGCCGGGTGCGGCGGGCGAGGCGGTGCAGGCGCTGCACGGCGACGAAGCGGTGCATCCGATCGGCCAGCGTCAGGCGGTACTTGAGCCGCAGCCGGCTGTTGAGCCCGGCCAGCCGCTCGGGGCCGATGGCCCGCAGCAGCCGGCTGACGTGCTGCTGGTAGGCCTCGCGGTAGGCGCGGTCGCCGTCCGGGACGGACCAGAAGAACATCGGGATCTCCTCGACCAGGCAGTTGTGGTCGTAGGCGCTCAGGTGCCCGGCGAACTCCGGCTCGGGGCGGGCGAGCAGCCACTCCCGGACCAGTTCCATCGAGCGGACCCGGTCGACCACGCCGCGCGGGTCGGTCTTCTTCTGGGTGATGGACAGGTCGCCGTCCTCGCGCACCCGCCAGTGGTAGACGGGCTCGGCGATCACGTCGACCCGCTCGGCGAGGAAGTGGTGGGGCACGCTGACCGGGGCGTCCTCGTACAGGATGCCCTCGGGGTACAGGATGGCCGCCGCGTCGAAGAAGGACCGCCGGTAGACCTTGTTCCAGGCGGTGCGGTCGGTGACCAGGGCGGGCAGTTCGCTGACGTGGGTGCGCAGCCGGGTCTCGCGGAAGGCGCGGCGGTGGCCGTGCGAGGGGGTGAGGCCGGTGGTGCGCAGGCGCAGCGCGTTGCCGGTGACGAAGTCGGATCCGGTCTCGTCCAGCGTGCTGATCATCAGCTGGTAGGCGTGCGGCGGCAGGGTGTCGTCACTGTCGACGAAGGCCAGGTACTCGGTGCCGGGGGCGAGGTGGCGCCAGCCGGTGTTGCGGGCGGCGCCGAGGCCCTTGTTCTCCTGCCGGACCAGCCGGAAGCGCGGGTCCCGCTCGGCGTACGCCTTGGCGATGGCGGGGCCGTCGTCGGTCGAGCCGTCGTCGACCAGGACGCATTCGAAGTCCTCGAAGGTCTGGGCCGCGATCGAGTCGAGGCATTCCCGGAGGTAGCGCTCGACGTTGTAGATCGGGACGACGACGGACAGGCGGGGGGCCATCGGGCGGCCTTTCGCTGAGGAGCGGACGGGCCGGGCGTGGCCGGGCGGGTACGCACCGCCGACGGCCGATCACCGGCAGTGGACCGAATGTAGGGATCTTACAAGACCGTTGGGCGAACGAGGAGTGACGTCGAGGCTGCGGATCGGTGGAGCAGGCGTGACCGGCGTCAACCGTGCGCAAACGCCGTCGGCCCGGACGGCGGGCGCGGGTGCCGGGGGCGGACGGCGGGCGGGGGCCCCCGGCGGAGGGCAGCCTGGGGAGTACGGCGGCACCGCCGGTGCCGGGCACCGAGGAGCGGGCATGGACGACACCGACGTACTGGTCGTGGGGGCCGGACCGGTGGGCCTGACCGCCGCCGCCGAGTTGTGCCGGCGCGGGGTGCGGTGCCGGATGGTCGACCGGCTGGACGCTCCGCAGCCGTACGCCAAGGCGGTGGGGATCCAGCCCCGCACGCTGGAGGTCTGGGACGCCATGGGGCTGGTGCGCCGCGTCCTGGACGAGGCGGTGCCGCTGCTCGGCCAGCTCGTCTTCACCGACGGCGAGCCCGGCCCGCGCATCGACCTCGACCTGCCCGCCGACGTGCCGTACCGCTTCGCCGCGCTGCCCCAGGACGCCACGGAGCGGCTGCTGACCGAGCACCTGGCCGGCCACGGCGCCGTGGTCGAGCGCGGCACCGAGGTGCTCGGCCTGCGGCAGGACGACGACGGCGTGCGCGTCACCCTGGCCGCCCCCGGGGGGCCGCGCGAGCTGTCCGCGCGCTGGGTCGTGGGCTGCGACGGCGCCCACAGCACGGTGCGCCGCGCCGCCGGGATCGGCTTCGGCGGCGACGCCTTCCCCGAGCGGTTCATGCTCGGCGACGTCGAGCTGGACTGGGACCTGCCGCCCGGCTACGCCGTGCGCGCCACCCGCGGCGCCACCGACGGCACTCCCGGGGAGACGTTGGTGTGTGTCCCGCTGCCCGGCCGGCGCCGCTACCGGGTGTCCATGACCGTCCCGGCCGAACTCGCCACCGCCGCCGGCCCGGTGCGCGGGGTCGCGCACGGACTGGAAGGCGGCCGCACCCCCGAACTGCGGCACCTCCAGCAGGGCCTGGACCGGCTGTCGCCGCGGCCCGTCACCGCGTCCGCGCTGCGCTGGTCCTCGGTGTTCCGGATCAGCCACCGCCTCGCCGACCGCTACCGCGACGGCCGTCTGCTGCTGGCCGGCGACGCCGCCCACATCCACCCGCCCACCGGCGCCCAGGGCATGAACACCGGGATCCAGGACGCCTGGAACCTCGCCTGGAAGCTCGCCCTCACCGTGCGCGGCGTCGCCACCGCCACCCTCCTCGACAGCTACCACGCCGAACGCCACCCGGTCGGC
The DNA here is from genome assembly GCF_040685975.1 of Kitasatospora sp. NPDC086791. Taxonomy (NCBI): domain Bacteria; kingdom Bacillati; phylum Actinomycetota; class Actinomycetes; order Kitasatosporales; family Streptomycetaceae; genus Kitasatospora; species Kitasatospora sp. NPDC086791. The sequence continues at coordinate 9,998 of NZ_JBFBOC010000019.1, forward strand.
GAGGAGGTCGTCTCCCGCACCGTGCGCCACTCCCGCGCGGGCTTCGGCGCCGACGCCGACGCCAGCGCCGAGGGCGGCTCGGAGCCCGAGGATCCCGTCATCCCGCTGCTGCGCGAGGCCCAGCTCCTGGTCGGCTACCGCGACGGCCCGCTGACCGAGCCCGCCCCGGGCACCCGTCCCGCCCCCGGCGACCGCGCCCCCGACTGCCCGGGCCTCACCCGCCCCCTGACCTCCTACCCGCAGCGCCTGCACGAGCTGCTGCGCGGCACCCGCCACACCCTGCTGCTGTCCGCGGGCCCCGCCACCGACGCCCGGACCCTGCACACCTGCGCGGCCGCCGCCCACGCGGCCGCGCACGGGCTGCTCGACGTGTACGCCGTCCTCGCCCCGGACTCCCCCCAGCCCTCGGAACCCCCCGGCTCCCCGCAGTCGCCCACCGCTTCGGAGGGCCTGCGCCTGCCCGTCGTCCGCGACACCGCCGCCGCCTTCCGCGCCGCCTACCGGCCGGGCGACGGCGAGGCTCTCCTCATCCGCCCCGACGGCTACCTCGCCGCCCGCCTGCCCGCCGCCGACCCGGCCCGCCTGGTGGCCCACCTGCGCCGTACCTTCACCCCGGCCTGACCGCCGGCCGGGGCACCGGAGCGATTGGGCGTCAACTTCCTCCAAGGGCAAGAAGGTTGACACCCCCGAGCGCCGGGGCGGGACGACTTCCCGCCGCATCGACGACCGCCCGCCGGGGCTCCGTCGGGGGGCGTGGGCCCCGGAACGCCCTCCGGGGACCGGGCACGGACGGTATCCGGGCCGATCCCCGTGGTGGCGACATGGGCGACCGCGCCCCGGCGGGCGGGCGCGGCCGGGCCTGAGGCGGCCAGGTCGCGCATTCACCCGAACGGAGTAACTTGGTCGTGCTCCACCCGTCATGGTCCGGCCGTCGGAACGACCATCGAAGGACCGTGCGTACGGGACACCAGCCGATGAGGTGATGGACATGCGGGAATCGACGACCGAGGGCGTGCCGGAGTCGGCATCCGGAATGCAGCGCCAGCTCTACTCCGGGGCCGAGCGGCCCTTCGACCCCGAGGACCTCGTGATGGCGTCGGGCCGCGACGTCACCCCCGATCGCATCGAGTGGGCGCGGCAGGAGATCGAACGCAAGGGCGCCGCGGCGCTGGAGCGCTACCTCCCCTGAGCGGAGGCGGGAACCGGCCGACGCCGCCGGCCCGTCCGGTTCCCCGACCCGCCCGGCCCGCATGACCGGACTGCCCGGACACGGAACGGATACCGACCGGGCACCGGCTGGAGACCGACCGGCGCGGGCTCGGGGGAAGCGCAGGTTCCGGTACGAGCACGCCGGGTCGGTGCCGCTGCCGACGATCGTCGGGCCCGCCGGACCGGTGTTGTCAGTGCCGGTGGTGATGATGCTGTCCATGAACGACGCCGCTCTGCTCACCCCCGGCGACTACGCCGACGCCGTTGCCACCGCCGTCCGGGCGGCCGCCGCCTACTACACCGACGGCGGCACACCACTCGGCGACGACGAGTACGACGCCCTGCTGCGCGCCGTCGCGGCCTACGAGGAGGCGCACCCGGACGAGGTGCTGCCGGACTCCCCCACCGGGAAGGTCGCGGGCGGCGCGGTCGGGGGCGACGTGCCGCACAGCGTGCCGATGCTGTCGCTGGACAACGTCTTCTCGGCCGAGGAGCTGGCGGACTGGGCGGCCGGGCTGGAGCGCCGGCTGGGCCGCCCGGTGGCCGCCTGGTGCGTGGAGCCCAAGCTGGACGGCCTGGCGGTGGCCGCCCGCTACCGCGCCGGGCGCCTGCACCAGCTGATCACCCGCGGCGACGGCCTGGCCGGCGAGGACATCAGCCACGCCGCCGACGCCGTGCTGGGCCTGCCCGCCGTACTCGCCGAGCCCGTCGACATCGAGCTGCGCGGCGAAGTCCTGCTCACCCGCGAACAGTTCGAGCACGCCAATGAGGTCCGCACCGCGCACGGCGCCGTCCCCTTCGCCAACCCGCGCAACGGCGCCGCCGGCACCCTGCGCGCCAAGGACCGCCCCTACCGCGTCGAGCTGACCTTCTTCGCCTACTCCGCCGTCGGCGCCGACGACCTCGACCACGCCGCCCTGCTGGAGCGCCTGGCCGCCCTGGGCGCCCACACCGCCGCCGCGACCGCCGCCCGCCCGCTGCGCTGCGCCACGCTGGAGGAGGCCCAGCGGCGCATCGAGGAGATCGCCGCGCTCCGCTCCGAGCTGCCGTTCGGCATCGACGGCGTGGTGGTCAAGGCCGACTCCTCGGTGGACCAGCAGGACGCGGGGTCCGGGTCCCGGGCGCCGCGCTGGGCCGTGGCCCGCAAGCTCGCCGCCGAGCACAAGGTCACCCGGCTGCTCGACGTCGAGTGGAACGTCGGGCGCACCGGCATCATCGCCCCGCGCGCCGTCCTGGAGCCGGTCGTCATCGACGGGGTCACCGTCACCTACGCCACGCTCCACAACCCGGCCGACATCACCCGGCGCGGCCTGATGCTCGGCGACCGGGTCTTCGTCTACCGCGCGGGCGACGTCATCCCGCGGGTGGAGGCGCCGCTGGTCGAGGAGCGCACCGGCGACGAGCGGCCGATCGTGTTCCCCGAGGCGTGCCCGCGCTGCGGCGACGCCATCGACAGCACCGAGCAGCGCTGGCGCTGTGCCCGCGGGCGCAACTGCCAGGCCGTCGCCTCGGTGATCTACGCGGCCGGCCGCGACCAGCTCGACATCGAGGGCCTGGGCGGCACCCGCGCCGTGCAGCTCGTCGAGTCCGGCCTGGTCACGGACATCGCCGACCTGTTCTCCCTCGCCCGCGAGCAGCTGCTGGGCCTGGAGCGGATGGGCGAGACCAGCACCGACAACCTGCTCGCCGCGATCGAGACCGCCCGCAGCCGCCCGCTCAACCGGGTCTTCTGCGCGCTCGGCGTGCGCGGGACCGGGCGCACCATGTCCCGCCGGATCGCCGCGCACTTCGGCTCGATGGCCGCGATCCGCGCCGCGGACGCCGAGACGCTGGCCCGGGTGGACGGCATCGGCCCGGAGAAGGCCCGCGTCATCGTCGCCGAACTCGCCGAGCTCGCGCCGCTGTTGGACCGCCTGGCGGCCCGGGACGTGGGCACCGCCGTCACCGCTCCGCAGGCGCCCGTCGCGGCGGCGGGCGCCTCGGCGGCGGCCGAGGGGCCGGCGGTGGCGGGTGAAGGGGGTGCGGGGCCGCTCGCGGGCGAGGCGGTCGTCGTCACCGGCAGCATGACCGGTCCGCTCGCCGCGCTGTCCCGCAACGAGATGAACGAGCTGATCGAGCGGGCCGGCGGCAAGGCGTCCTCGTCCGTCTCCAAGCGCACCACGCTGCTCGTGGCCGGCGAGAAGGCCGGCTCCAAGCGGGCCAAGGCCGAGGAGCTGGGCATCCGGATCGTCACCCCCGACGACTTCGCGGTCCTCGTCGCCGGCCAGCTGCCGGGGGCGGAGGCCGGGACGGAAGCGGAGGCCGGGACGGAGGCGGAGGCCGGGACGGAAGCCTGACGAGCGGGCGTGCGGGGGTCAGGAGACCGCCGGGGCGGCCAGGGTGAGCGTCCGGGCGGTGGCGTCGAGCTCGGCCTCCACGCCGAGGGGCAGCGGGAGGTTGGGGCCGGCGTGGCCGACGTCCAGACCGGCGAGGACGGGCAGCGGGCGGTCGCCGAGCACGTCCAGGACCACCTCGCGCAGCGCCGGCTCCGCCGCGTCGCCGGCGCCGACCCGCAGCGGGGTGCCGACCGCCATCGCCGCGATCCGGTCCAGGACGCCCGACAGCCGCAGCGCGTGCAGGTCGCTCCAGACGGCGGACAGCGGCCGGTCCACCTCCTCCCAGAAGAGCACCGCGCCGTCGAAGCACCGTGCGGGGAGGGCGTACGGGGTCGCCTGGAGGGCGACGAGGCGGTTGAGCAGACCGCCGACCAGCCGGCCCCGGGCCCGGCCGTCGCGCCAGCACTGCCACGGGGAGAGCGCCGGCAGCGGCCCGGGCGCGACCGGCTCGGTGAGCACCCGCGTGTAGGCCTCGCGCAGGGCCCGGCGCGCGCCGTCCTCCCCGGGGCCGCCCGCGAAGCGCTCGCTCCACGCGCCGCCGAAGCCGTAGGTGACCATGTCGGAGTGCACGCCGACCAGGCCGGTGCGGGCGTGCAGGGCCAGCAGCAGCTGGGAGACGTCGCTGCAGCCCAGGACCGGCTTCGGATCGGCGCGCACGGCGTCCAGGTCCAGCAGGTCCAGCCAGCCGGTGACCGCCTGCCCGCCGCTGTGCGCGACGACCGCCCGCACCTCGGGATCGCGCAGCAGCGCGTTGAACTCCGCCGCCTGCTCGGCCGGACGGGCCGCGGCCCACCAACGGGTGCGCCCCTCGGCGACCGACGGACAGACCCGCACCCGGAAGCCCAGTTCCTCCAGCACGGCCGTGCCGCGGGCCAGCAGCGGCCGGCCGTCGGCTTCGAGCGGACCGGCCGGCGCGGTCACCGCGACCAGGTCGCCGGGGCACAGGGCGCGAGGACGGAGCAGAGCGGGCACGTGGCGACCCCGGTTTCACAGGTGGGCGGATCCGGCCGCTGCCGGAGGGGCGGGACACCCTGGGCGGGCGCGCCGTCCGGGCAGGTCGGACCGCAGTCTCGCGGCCCGCCACCGCTCCGGCAACCGGTTTTTCGCCCGCCGCGGCTCCACCGGGCGGCGCCCGGGTGCGCCGGGGTGCGGTCGGGCGCAGCAGGGCGGCGGTGGGTGAACGGGCGGCGGGGCCGTCCGGGCGGGCGGAGCCGGCGGAGCCGGTGGGCTCGGCTGGGCGGGTCACGGCGGGCCCGGGGCCGTTTCCGCCGGGCGGTGGCGGGTGATCCCTTGCGGCCAGGGCGGCGGTGCATCCCCGTCGCCGCGTGCCCCTCTCCGCCTGAACCGCCCCAGCCACCCGCGTCGTTGTCCGGAGGCCCCGTCGTGTCCCTGCGCTCCCGCCCCTCTCTCCCCGCTCTCCCTTCCCGCCGCTCGCCGCAGTCCCGCCGTCCCGGGCGTACGGGCGCCGCCCTGCTCACCGCCGTGCTGGCGCTGGCACCCGCCGGGCCCGCCGCGGCCGCGCCCCGGGACGACGACGACCTCGCGCTGCGGGCCCGGCTGCAGGAGCTGGTCGACCGTCCGGACGGCCCGCCGGGGGCGATCGCGGTGCTGCGCGACGGTGACCGGGTGCGGGTGTTCCGGGCCGGGACGGCCGAGGTCGGCACCCGGCGCCCGGCCCGGATCGACGACCACATGCGCCTGGCCAGCGCCGCGAAGGCGTTCAGCGGCGCGGTCGCGCTGCGCCTGGTCGACTGCGGGCTGCTCGGGCTGGACGACACGATCGCCGGGCGGCTGCCCACGCTGCCCGCCGCCTGGGGCGCGGTGACCCTGCGCCAGTTGCTCCACCACACCAGCGGGCTGCCGGACTACAGCGCGGCGCCGGGGTTCGTCGACCTGATCCGCGCCGACCCGCACCACGTGTTCGACTCCCGGCACCTGCTGGACTTCGTCGCCGACCGGGACCTGGAGTTCGCCCCCGGCTCCCGGTACCACTACTCCAACTCCGACAACATCGCCGTCGCCCTGATGGCGGAGGCCGCCACCGGGCAGCGCTACGAGGACCTGCTGGCCTCCGAGGTCTACCGGCCGCTGGGGCTGACGCGGACCAGCCTGCCCTCCGGCTACGAGCTGCCCGCGCCGTACCTGCACGGCTACGCCGTCCAGCCGCCCGGGCCGCCGCAGGACGTCAGCACCCTGTTCGGTGCCTCGGGCGCCTGGGCGTCGGGCGGTGTGGTGTCCACCCCGAGGGACTTCGGCGCGTTCGCGGCCGGGTACGCGGGCGGCCCGCTGATCAGCGACGCGACCCGCCGTCAGCAGCGGTCCTTCGTCGCGGGCGCCTCCGAGCCGGCCGGCCCGGGGGCCAACCGCGCCGGGCTGGCGATCTTCGAGTACGCCACCCGCTGCGGCGTGGTGTACGGGCACACGGGCAACACCGCGGGGTACACCCAGTTCGGCGCGGGCACCCCGGACGGGCGGCGCGGCGTCACGGTCTCCGTCACCACGCAGGTCAACGAGAGGGTCGCCCCGGACCTGCTGGCGCACCTGCGCGCGGTCGAGGAGGACTTCGTCTGCGCGCTGTCGGCCGACTGAGGCTCCTGCGGAGGCCCTGGGGCCGGGGGCCGGGGGCCGGCCTGCGCCGGAAAGCCGACAGGGGCGGAAGTCGCAATCGACTTCCGCCCCTGTCTCTCGGAGCGCCGGGCTCGGATCGAACGAACCCCTCCCACTGAAAGTGGGCGTGCTACCACTGCACCACCGACGCCTGTCCGGCGTTCCCCGACCACTTTCGCGATCGTGTCCTGCCGACGGGGAATAAGTTACCAGCTCATGATCGGATGAGGAAAATCGGGCGGACCGCCCCCGTCGGCCGGCGGGGACGTCCGCGGGCGGAGGGAGCGGGGAACGTGAGTGGGGCGGGGACGGCGAGTGTGTTCCGGGGCGAGGGGGTGCCCGCGAAGGAACGGTTCGACTGCTGGCGGGAGCTGGTCGGAAGGACCCGGGACAGCGAGATGACCAGCGTTCACGCCGACGACTTCCAGGCGGAGATGCGACGCCTGGAGCTCGGACCGGTGACGCTCCTGCGGTCGTCGTTCCCGCCCGCGCGGTTCCGGCGCACCGCCGACCGGGTGCGGCGCTCCGACCCCGGGGTCTACCACCTGACCCTGGTGCTCGACGGGGGCCTGTCGCTGACCCGCGACGAGCGCGATCCGACGGCCGTGTTCGGCCCGGGCGAGCTGTACGTCCTCGACAGCTCGCAGCCGTACGACGTACGGGGCCTGGGCGCACGCGCGACCGCCCGGGGCCCCCGCCGGGTCGAAGCGGTGGGCGTCGACTTCCCGGTGTCCGCGCTGCCGCTGCCGCCGCACCGCCTGCGCACCGTGATGGGCCGGGCGTTCTCCGGGCGCGAGGGCACCAGCGCGCTGCTCACGGACTTCGTGGTCGGCCTCGACCGGCAGGCCGCCCTCCTCGGACCGGCCGAGACCCCCCGGCTGGGAACGGTCGTGGTCGACCTGGTGGCCGCCTGGCTGGCCCGGGAACTCGACGCCGAGGGCGCGCTGCCGGACGACGGCCGCCGGCGCGCCATCGTGGAGAACGTCCGCGGCTTCATCCGGCGCAACCTCCACGACCCCGAACTGACGCCGCCCGCCGTCGCCCACGCCCACCACATCTCCGTCAGCTACCTGCACCGCCTCTTCACCCAGGACGCCCAGGGCGAGACGGTCGCCGCCTGGATCCGCCGCCAGCGGCTGGAGAAGGCCCACCGCGACCTGGCGGACCCGGCGCTGCGCACCGTGCCGGTCCACGCCCTCGCCACCCGCTGCGGCATCCCCCGCCCCTCCGACTTCAGCCGCGCCTTCCGGGCCGCGTACGGGCTCTCGCCCAGCGAGCACCGCCGCCGGGCGCTGTCCGGGCCGGCGGACGGGTAGCCGCGGCGCGGGCCGGCGGGCGTGGGCCCGACGGGGGCGCGGGCCGGCGGGGTGGCCGCGCGGCGGCGGGTCGACGCGGTGCCAAGGAACTGTCCACGCAGTGCCAACACCGCCGGAGCGCGCCCTGGCATCCTCCACGGTGGACACCGACGGCCCGGCACGCCACGGGGGAGCGTGCCGGGCCGTCGGTCACACGGCGGTCCGTGCGGGGTCAGACGTAACTGACCCAGCCGCGCAGGGCGGTGGTGTTCGGCGGGCAGTACACCCGCACGTTCTGGAAGGTGGTGTACGGGCCGGCCGTCCGCGTGGTGCCGTTCGAACAGCTCACGTTCACCCACCACTTGGTGGTGCCGGTGGCCGAACAGGAGATGGTGAAGTACTGCTGGGTACCGTCGCTGCCGAAGCTGCCGGTGCTGCAGTTGACGCTCAGCACGGCGGCGGGCGAGGCGGTCTGCGCCTGGGCGGCCGGGGCCGCGATCCCCAGGGTCGCGGCGGCGGCCGCCGTCACGAGGAAGCCGGCGATCCTGTTCCTGGTCCGGGTGCTCACAGTGAATCCGCCCTCGGTGTCGGAGTGGGTGGGGTGGGGTGCCGTCGCGCCCTGGTGCCGGGCCGTCGTGCCGGGTCGCCGACCCGGTCCGTCGGCGCTGCGGTGACTCTAGGGATCCGCCCGCTCCGGCCGCGTACGGCGGCGGGAAATGCACCGCACCGGCCCGGGGCAGCGCGTTCTCCCCCGGCCGCCCGGACTCCCGGGGCGCGCGGTGGCCTCGGGACGGGCGGGGCGCCGCGCCGGGCCCCGGAACGGCCGGAAACGACCGCTGCCGAGGTGGGGGCCCTCCGGACGCCTCGCCCGGGTGTTCCGGGGTCAGCCGCCCGGGGTCAGCCGGCCGGGGCCGGCGGCCTGGTCGCGGGCGGGCGGGCGTCGCCGTCCTCCCTGGCCCAGGCGCCGATGCCGAGGCGGCCGGTGGTGCCCAGGTCGAGTTCCGGGGTGACCGTCACGGGGGCCGCGTCCGGGGTGGCGCGGACCCGGAGGTAGGGGGCGTTCACCGGGGCGCCGTCCCCGGTGGTGTTGCGCCACACCAGGGTGGCGCGGGCGCCCTCGCCCGGGCGCAGCGCGATCCGCTGCGGCGGGTTGTCCGCGCCGGTGCCGGTGGCGATCTCGGCGCCGCCGGAGAGCAGCCGTACGCCGTCGACGGGCCGGTGGTCCTGGTCGAGCGGCTGCAGGACCGGGTAGCCGTCGAGGGTCACCGTGGCCGTGCCGCAGTTGCGCAGGTGCAGGCCGACCACGCGCAGGCCCATCGCGGCGTCGCCCTGGTCCGCGTACAGCCGCAGGCCGGACGCCGGGCAGGGGCCGGCGGGCCGCGGGGCCTCGGCGGTGGGCACGCTGCGGACCTGGGCGATCTTCACCTGGGGCCGGGCGGGCGGCCGGGCCGGGCCGGCCGGGGGCAGGTCGATCCGCCGTTTCTCGGTGGCGCCCGGGGCGAGCGCGGTGACGGTGTGCGTCACGTCGTCCAGCGCGGCCCCGGCCGCCGCGAGGAGGCCGAACACCACCGTGACGTCGGAGGGTTCGGGGTCCGGGTTGGTCACCTCGTACTCCGCGCAGGCCGGGCCGACGGCGGTGATCCGCACCCCGCGCTGGGCGAGTCCGGACGGGGCCCGGGCGCCGGTGGGCGAGGGCAGCGACGCCCCGCACGGGCCGGCGGTGCCGGATGCCGTCGGGGTGCCGTCCGCTCCGGCGGCTCCGGCCGGGGCGGTCGTGCCGGTCGTTGGGGAGCCGCAGCCGGTGAGCAGCGTGACGGCGGCCGTGACGGCCGCGGCGGCGACGAGGGCGGTCGGCCGGCGGGCCGTCAGGAGGGCCGGGTGGTTGTCGAACTGACGCATCGGCCGAGTCGATCACGCTGCGCACCCGAACGGCTGTGAGCCGGGCCACTCCCCGTGCAACAGGTCGGCTGTGATCCGGGCGGCGCGCGAGGGCGCCGCCCGGCCGACGTCGCCGGGTTTCCCCCGGCGCGGCGCGCTAGGACCGGTAGCGGTAGCGGATCCGGCCGCGGGTGAGGTCGTAGGGGCTGAGCTCCACGAGCACCCGGTCATGCGGGAGGATCTTGATGTGGTTCTTGCGGACCTTGCCGCTGATGTGGGCGAGCACGATGTGCCCGTTGGGCAGCTCCACCCTGAAGGTGGCGTTGCGCAGGCACTCGGTGACGGTGCCTTCGACTTCGATTCCGTCTGCTGTCTTGGTCATGTCCCTCACCTCTCCGTTCGGTGGTGGGTCGTCGGTGGCGTCGGTGTCGTGAGTGGTGTCGGTGGCGTCAGTGTCGGACGAGTTCGAGGGTGGCGCCCGCGCAGCGGGCTCCGATCCCCTCGAGGAGCGCGGTGGCGGCCGGGTTGGACTCCGCCACGTCGGCCCAGGCCCAGGCGGTGCCGTCGCGGTGCATCGATTCCAGCGCGTGGGCCAGCAGGGCGCGGGCGATGCCGCGGCGCTGGTGGTCGGCGCGGACGGCGAGCAGCCCGATCCGCGGCCGGCCGGCCGGGGCGACCCGCAGCAGCCCGACGTAGTCGCCGTCCTGCCGCGCCACCGCGTACCGGGCCGGGTCGACCACCGTGGTGCGGGCCGGGCGGGGCAGCACCTGGGCCGGCATCGCCGGCCAGCCGATGCCGGCCTCGACCTCCGCGTGGATGATCCGGTCCAGGGCGCGCAGCGGTCCCTCCTCCGCCCGGCCGGCGGGCACGATGGTCACGCCCGCCGGGGGCCGCACCGGCCCGAGGCCGGTGGCCCGCGGGTCGGTGGGGATCCGGTAGCCCCGCTCGCGGCGGACGGTCGTGAAACCGGCCCGCTGCCAGGCGGCCGTGGTGTCCTGGTCGGCCTCGTCGGTGACGGTGTGCAGTGGTTCGGGCAGGTCGGCCGAGAGCGCCGCGGCGAGGCGGTCGAAGACCGCGTCGTGCCACGCGTCGACGCTGACGAAGAGCCGGCCGTCGGGCCGGCGCGAGGCGTCGCCGGAGCCGACCACGCGGTCGTCGTCCACGGCGTGCCACTGGGTGTCCGAGATCCGGGTGACCACGACCGCGGGGTCGTCGGCGCCCGGGGCGGGGTGCTCGGAGTTCGGATGGGCGGGGTTCATGGGTGTTGCCTTTCGGGAGTGCCTGGTCTGCGGCGCTCCCGGGGCGACACCTGTATCAACCGCCCACCGTGACGGAAAGGGGGAGCACCCACACGGATACCGCCTTCATGGGTCTCACCTCCTCGCGTTCTCTCACGGCTGCGCAGACCGTAGCAGCTGCGGGCGCGCGGGCCCAACCGATTTACGGCCGGCACCCCGATCCGTCCCACACCCGGGACGGATCGGGCCCGGGACGGATCGGGCCCGGGGACGGTTCAGGCCTGGGGCGGTTCAGGCCTGGGGCGGGCGACCGCCTTCGCGGTACCGGCCGACCAGGTCCTGTTCCGCGTCCCGCAGGTAGGCGGACATCGCGTTGGCCGCCTTCACGTGAGCGCCCGCGTCCAGGAGTTCGAGGATCCTCTTGTTGCGGGCCCCGTAGACGACGTGGAACTCGCGCAGGTCGGGCATCGCGTAGAAGACGAGGCGCAGTTCGGCGAGCACCCGGTCCATCAGCGCGTTCAGGCGGCGGCTGCCGGCCAGGGCCGTGAGCTCCTGGTGGAAGCGGAGGTTGGCGGTGCCCAGCACCCGCCAGTCGGCGCCTTCCCCGGCCGCCTCGGTGGCCTCGACGGCGGCGCGGACCTGACCGAGGTCGACCGTGCGGCCCTTGAGGTCCCTGATCACGGCCGGCTGGACGACGCGGCGCAGCCGGTACAGGTCGACCACGTCGGCCACGGTCAGCCGGCGGACGAACACGCCCTGGTTGAGCCGGTGTTCGACGAGTCCTTCGTGGGTCAGCAGGCGGAACGCCTCGCGCAGGGTGTTGCGGGAGACCTTCAGGCCCGCGCTGATCCGGTCCTCCGGCAGCCGGACGTCGGGCAGGTGCTTGCCCTCGGCGATCCGCTTGCGGAGGATCCCCGCGACGTGCTCGGCCTTGCTGCTCCAGCCCAGCACCGCGAGTTCCTCGGCCCAGTCCTCGATGTCGCCGTCCATGGCCCTCCCCTTCCCGCCCGTCCGTTCGTGTCGCTTTTTCGTACCACGCGGGCTGACGCCCGGTCAGGGGGTTCGGCGAGAAATTCATTTGTTCAACGAGTCACGCGTTGACCGCCCCTCTTACCGAGAGAGCAGATCCGGCGTCCCGATTCCTTGTGGAGCACCGCTCCCCCTGCCACTGTCGAGTCAACGGTCTTACCTCAGAAGGGGGTTGGCAGGACTATGGCGCATTCACGTTCGAACCGGACCCGTACGGCGCGGACCCGTTCGGGCCGCAACCACGACCACCGCCGGCCTCCGCGCGGCGGCCCCGACCGCGTATCGATCACGGCGGCGCTGTCCGCGGTGCTGGTGGACGCGGGCCTGGACCTGCCGCCGCTCCTGCGGCTCGCGGCGGCGATCGGCGCCATGGTGCTGACGCTGGGCGGCCGGCTGATCGAGGCCGGTCCGCTGTCCCTGCACGCCGGGCGCTACCGCTGCGCCGGTGGCCGCGGGGTGAGCGTGTCGGTGGTCCGGCACCGGCGGCCGGTCCGTCACCTGGGGGTGGGCGTGCAGCTGGGCGGGCGCGGCTTCGGCGTGGCCGCCGCGCTCGGCCCCCTCCCGCCCGGGACGGACCTGCCCGTGCTGCTCGGTTCCGTCCGCCGCCGCCCGCCCTCCGGCCGGCGCCCCTCGCGCACCGACGCACCCGCCACGCCCGCCACGCCCGACGTACCCGACACCCCCGGTCCACGGCCGGAACGCCCGGCCGGAGCCCGCCGCCCGGCCGCACCATCCGACGAAGGAGAGTCCGACCGATGACCACCGACACCCCCGCCCTGCGCGTCCTGCGCTACGGCAGCCGCGCCCTCCTGGTCGAGGTCGCCGACCTCGACCAGGTCGCCCGGCTGCACACCGCCCTGCGCCACCGGCCGCCGGCCGGCGTCCACGAGCTCGTTCCCGCCGCCCGCACCGTGCTGCTGCGCTACGACCCCGGCGTCACCGACCACCGCCGCCTCACCGAGGCCCTGCGCGCCCTCGACCTGCGCGCCGCCCCGACGGCCGGGGCCGAGGCGGTGGAGATCCCGGTCCGCTACGACGGCGAGGACCTGCCGGAGGTCGCCCGGCTGTGCGGCCTGACGGTCCCGCAGGTCGTCGCGCGGCACAGCGCCGCCACCTACCGGGTGGCCTTCTGCGGCTTCGCGCCCGGCTTCGCCTACCTCACCGGGATCGACCCCGTGCTGCGGCTGCCGCGGCGCGCCGTTCCCCGCACCCGGGTCCCGGCCGGCGCCGTCGCCGTCGCCGACGAGTTCACCGGCGTCTACCCGCGCCCCTCCCCCGGCGGCTGGCACCTGCTCGGCACCACCGGCCTGACCCTGTGGGCCCCGGACGCCGACCCGCCCGCCCTGCTCGCCCCCGGCACCGTCGTCCGGTTCCGGCCCGTCGCCGCTGTCACCACCGCCACCACCGTCACCACCCAGGAGGACGAACTGTGACCGCCCACCGCACCCGCCGCAGCGCCCCCGCCCGCTCGCTGCGGGTGGTCCGTCCGGGCTTCGGCGCCACCGTCCAGGACCTGGGCCGCCCCGGCCACGCCGCGCTCGGGGTCAGCCCGTCCGGCGCCGCGGACCGCCGCAGCCTGCGCCTGGCCAACCGCCTGGTCGGCAACCAGGAGGGGGCCGCCGGCGTCGAGGCCCCGCTGGGCGGCCTGGTCCTGGAGGTCGACCACCACGCCACCGTCGCCCTCACCGGCGCGCCCTGCCCCGCGCACGTCGACGGCCGCGCGGTGGACCTGAACGCCCCCGTCCGGCTGGAACCCGGCCGGCGCCTGACCGTCGGCACCCCTCGCGAAGGGCTGCGCGTCTACCTCGCCGTCCGCGGCGGCATCGATCTGCCGCCCGTCCTCGGCTCCCGCTCCACCGACACGCTCGCCGGGCTCGGACCCGCGCGGCTCGCCGCCGGTGACCTCCTGCCCGTCGGCGACCTCACCGACGGCTGGCCGGCCGCCGACTTCGCCCCGCAGCGCGCGCTGCCCGCCGAACCGGTCCTGCGCATCCTGCCCGGCCCCCGGGACGACTGGTTCACCCCCGAGGCCCTCGCCCTCCTGTGCGGGCGGCCCTACACCGTCACCGACCACAGCGACCGGGTGGGGATGCGGCTGTCCGGCCCCGCGCTGGAACGCGCCCGCACCGGCGAGCTGCCCTCCGAGGCCGCGGTGCCCGGCGCCCTGCAGGTGCCGCCCAACGGGCAGCCGATCCTCTTCCTCACCGACCACCCGGTCACCGGCGGGTACCCCGTCATCGCCACCGTCCACGAGGACGACCTCTGCCACGCGGCCCAGGCCGGCCCGGGCCGTCGGCTGCGCTTCCGCCCGGCGTGAACGCCCGCGACTCGGGCCGGCCCGGGGCCGGACGCGGGTACGGGCCGGGCGGGGCAGGCCGCCGGGCACCGCCGATGTCCCGCAGTGTGAGACGCCACGTCCCACCCCGGCGGGTTTCTGCCAGCATGCGGGGCATGCAGCAGCAGCTGATTACCAGCGGCAGCGTGCCGGCACCACGCCGGGAGGAGTGACCATCCCCGGCCCTCCGCCCGCACGCAGACCTCTCGCACTCCGCGAGGGGTCTTTCTGCTTTCCCGGCCCCGCCAGTCCCACCCTCAGACAGGACCGCCGCCATGGAACTCGCCCGGCTCACCGTCACCCTGCGCCCCACCACCGGGACGCTGGCCCGGCTCGCCTCCGTCCTCAACAACCACCGGGTCCTGGACCTCGCCTTCAGCGCCGCGGCGCCGGCCTCGGCCCGGGCCGTCGTCCGCGTCCCGCGCCCCGAGGCCGTACGCGTCCAGCAGAAGCTGCGCCGGATGGTGGACGTGCTCGACGTGGCCGTGGACCCGGCCGCCCCCGACGCAGTCGCCGGCCCGCAGCACCCCGTCCCCACCCCCGCCCCCACCCCCCGGCCCGTCGAGCCGGCCGCCGTGTGAACAACGGCGTCGACCCGCGCCGCGCGGCGGTCACGCGGCGCTGCGGGCGTGGTCGGTGATGTTGCGGGCCATGGCGTCGAAGACCAGGCCGTGGAAAGGCGCCATCGACCACCAGTAGGCGTGACCCGCCAGGCCGTGCGGGTGGAACAGGGCACGCTGGCGGTACCGCGTACCGCCGCTCCCGTCCGGGGTGACCCGCAGTTCGAGCCAGGCCAGACCGGGCAGACGCATCTCGGCCCGCAGGCGCAGCAGGCGGCCGGGTTCGATCTCCTCGACCCGCCAGAAGTCGAGGGCGTCGCCGACCCGCAGGTGCTGGCGGTCGCGGCGGCCGCGGCGCAGGCCGACGCCGCCGGCGAGGCGGTCGAGGGTGCCGCGCAGGGCCCAGGCGTAGGGCAGGGAGTACCAGCCGTTGTCGCCGCCGATGCCCTCGACGACCCGCCACACGGCTGCGGGGTCGGTGGCGACGTGTCGTTCGCGCAGGTCCTGGTAGAGGCTGCCGCCGGCCCAGTCGGGGTCGGTGGGCAGCGGGTCGCTGGGGGCGCCGGGCAGGGAGGCGGAGGACCAGCGGGTGGTGACCCGGGCGTCGCGGATGCGGCGCAGGGCGAGTTCGACGGCGCGGTCGAAGCCGGTGAGGCCGCCGGGCGGGTCGGGGATCCAGCGGGCGATGTCGTGCTCGTGGCAGACCACCTCGTGGCGCAGGGACTCCACCAGCGGGCGGGCGAGCGGGCCGGGGACGGGGGTGACCAGGCCGACCCAGAGGCTGGACAGGGCCGGGGAGAGGACGGGTACGGGCACGATCACCCGCCGGGGCAGGCCGGCCGTGCGGGCGTAGCGGCGCATCATCGTGCGGTAGGTCAGGACGTCCGGTCCGCCGATGTCGAAGGGGCGGTCGACCTCGGGCGGCAGGGCCGCGGCGCCGACCAGGTAGGACAGCACGTCGCGGACGGCGATGGGCTGGATGCGGGTGTTGACCCAGCGGGGGGTGACCATGACGGGCAGGCGTTCGGTGAGGTAGCGGAGCATCTCGAAGGAGGCGGAGCCGGAGCCGATGATGACGGCGGCCCGCAGTTCGACGGTGGGCACGCCGGCGGAGCGCAGGACCCGGCCGACCTCGGCGCGCGAGCGCAGGTGCGGGGAGAGTTCGGCCTCGGGGACGCCGGCGGGCAGCAGTCCGCTGAGGTAGACGATCCGGGCGACCCCGGCCGCGGCGGCGGCGCGGGCGAAGGCGCGGGCGGCGCGCCGGTCGGTGTCCTCGAAGTCCGCGCCGGTGCCGAGCGAGTGGACCAGGTAGTAGGCGACGTCGATGCCGTCGAAGGCACCGGCCAGGGTCTCGGGCCGGGTGACGTCGCCGGTGACGGCCTCGACCTCGGCGCGCCACGGCTGGTCGCGCAGCCGTCCGGGGTCGCGGGCCAGGCAGCGCACCCGGTACCCGGCGGCGAGGAGTTCGGGCACCAGTCGGCCGCCGATGTAGCCGGTGGCTCCGGTGACCAGGCAGTGCCGCCCGGTCGGGGCTCGCTCGTCCACTGTCGGTTCCTTTCCTGCGGCTGCGCCGGGGGTTCCCTCCGGGCGGGGTGTCCTTCCGGGCGGGGTGTCGTCCTTCCGGGGCGGGGGCTCCGCCCCGGGGTGGACCGTCAGCGCAGCAGTCGTTCCAGCTGGTCGAGGGCGGTGGCCAGGTCGCGGGGTCTCAGGGTGCCCGGGGGGCGGCGCGGGCCGGCCCAGCCGGGGCCGGCGGTCAGCACGACGGGCCCGGTGCGCGCGCCGTGCGGGCCCCAGGTGGTCCGGGCGACGCGGTGGGCCAGCGCCCGGTCGGCGGTGCGGGCGGCCTGGGACCAGAGCAGGACGGCGGGCGGTCCGGTGCGGCGCACCGCTTCCAGGAGCGCTTCGGGGGGCAGGGCGGGGCCGAACATGCGGAAGGCCAGGCCGCGTTCGGCCAGGCCGGCGGCGACGGCCTCCAGCGGCAGGGAGTGCAGTTCGGTGGGCGTGCCGGCGAGCAGCGCGGCCGGGCCGGGCGGACGGCCGGCGCGGTCGTCGGCGCGGTCGGCGGCCCGGCGCAGGGCGGCGGCGACGTGCCAGGACAGCAGGTGTTCCACCTCGACGCAGCGTTCGCCCTCGGCGGCCCACTTGCGTCCGGCCGCCCGCAGGGCCGGGGTCATGACCTCGGTCCAGGCGGTGACCGCGCCGAGGTCGTCGATGCTGCGGCGCAGGATGCGGGCCATCTCGGGGGCGTCGAGGCGTACGGCGGCGCGGGCCAGCCCCCGGCACTCGGGGCGCACGGTGCCCACCGGCAGGATGTTGCCGCCGGGGGCGGGCACGGCCGGTGACGGCAGCGGCGGCGTGCCGGGGGCGGCGGGGCGGGCGGCCACGGCCAGGGCGACGCGCGCGGCCTCGGCGGGGGTGACGCCGCGGGCGGTGAGGCGGCACATCTCCTCCAGCACGGCCACGTCGTGCGGCTCCCACCGGCGGTGCCGCCCGGGGTCGCGGTGGGCCGGGCCGATGCCGTAGCGGCTCTCCCAGGAGCGGATGGTGGTGGGCGACACGCCGAGCCGGCGGGCGAGGGCTCCGGTGGTCAGCGCGGCGGCCGCGGCGGCGGGGGCGGGGGCGGTCACGGCCGTGAGCCTACGGCGGGGCGCGGCGGCGCGCCCGGCGGACGCGCGTACCGGCGGGGCGTGGTCGGCGGGGGCGGCGGGGTGTCGCCGAGGTGGTCGCGCAGGTGCCGCAGGGCGTCGTGGATGCGGGTCTTGACGGTGCCCAGGGGAGCGCCGATCCGGGCGGCGGCCTGGGCCTGGGCGCAGCCGCCGAAGTAGACCAGCAGCAGGCACTCGCGCTGGGCCTCGCTCAGCACGGCCAGGGCGCGCCGGACGCGGTCGCGTTCCAGGGCGTCCTCGACGCGGTCGGCGACCTCGTCGAAGTCCGGGGTGTGGTCGCGCCGGGCGGCGGCGCGGTCGCGGTCGGCGGCGGCCCGGGCGGAGCGGACCCGGTCGACGGCGCGCCGGTGGGCCAGGGTGAGCACCCAGGGCAGGACCTCGCCGCGCTCGGGCCGGTAGCGCGGTGCCTCCCGCCAGACCTGCCAGAACACCTCCTGGGCCACCTCCTCGGCCTGGGCGCGGTCGCGCAGCACCCGCAGGACCAGGGCGAGGACGGGGGCGGCGGGGGCGCCGTAGAGGTCCTCGAAGGCCCGTTCGTCGCCGTGGGCGGTGCGGGCCGTCAGCGCGCGCAGTCCGGCCCGTCCGTCGCCGGTGTCCTCGGCCCCGCCGGCCCGCGCGGCACCGCCGGTCCGGGCAGCACCGGACGCCCCGGGAGCAGCGGGCACCCCGGAGGCAGCGGGTGCCCCGGGAGCGCCGGAGGTCTTGGCGGCGGCACTCCCGCCGGGTGGCCGGTCGATCGTCGCCTGCACACTCCGACCGTCGCGCAGCAGCGGTCCGCACCGGTATTCGCAGCGCTTGCGCAGCGTTTTCGCCCTGGCCCGGCGGCGCCCTGCGATCGGCAGCCCCGGAGGTCATCCGTGTCCCCCGCCGCTCGCCCCGTGCCCCTGCTCGATGCGCTACCGGGCCCGGAGCAAGGCCGCGGCGCCGGCCGAGCTGCGCGCGCTGATCGACCGGCACGCGCCCTGGCTGCGGGTCAGGTACGCGTGCTGACCCGGGCCCGCCCGGCGGCGCCCCGGTGCGGTGCCCCGGTGGCCGTCACGGCGCGCCCGCCCCGAGCAGGGCGCGGGCGGCGGCCAGGCCGGAGCGGCAGCCGTCCTCGTGGGAGCCCCAGCCGTGGTGGGCGCCGGCGAACGCGGTGCGCCCGGTGGTGAGCCCGGGCAGCAGGCGCTGGGCGGCGACGGTCTCGGCGGTGTGGACGGGGTGCTCGTGGACGGTGCGGGAGATCACCAGGTGCTCGGGGACGGGGTCGTGCGGCGACTCGTTGCGGGTGACCAGGTAGTCCTCGGAGGTGTCCAGGCGCAGCAGCCGGTTGAGGTGGTGGCTGATCCGGGCGGCGCCGGCCGGGGCGGCGCAGTGCGGCATGCGGTAGTTCCAGGAGCCGCGGGCCCAGTGGGCGCGGGGCAGGACGGAGGGGTCGCGGTGCAGGACGGTGGGGGTGCGGGTGTGGCGGAACGCCGCGAGGACCTCGCGTTCGGCGCGGGTGGGGTCGGCGAGCAGGCGCAGGGCCTGGTCGGCGTGGGTGGCGATGACGACGGCGTCGGCTTCGGCGCGGCGGCCGTCGTCGGTGGTGAGGGTGACGCCGTCGAGGTGGCGGCGGACGGCTCGGACGGGGGTGCGGCGGTGGACGGCGGTGAGGTGGTCGGCGATCCGCCGCACGTACGCGGCGGATCCGCCGGTGACGGTGCGCCAGGCCGGCGGGCGGGCGTCGGAGAGCAGGCCGTGGTGGTCCAGGAGGGCGAACAGGTGGCGGGCGGGGTGGTCGCCGGCCGGTTCGGGGGCGCGGGGCGGGGCCGCGGCGGCGAGCGGGATCAGGTAGTGGTGGAGGAAGTAGCCGGAGAAGCACTCGTCCAGGAGGAAGTCGCGCAGGGTGGGGTCGCCGGCGCCGGGGGTGGCGAGCAGGCGGCGGGCGCGGGCCCGGAAGCGCGGGATGTCGGCGAGCAGGCGCAGGTAGCGCGGGCGCAGGTGGGGGGCGGGGCGGGCGAGGAGTCCGGTGGGGCCGTCGGTGCCGGCGTAGGCGAGGCCGCAGCCGTCGCAGTGCACGGAGATGCTGGGGTCGGCGTCGCGGGTGTGGACGCCGAGGTCGCGCAGCAGGCGGGCCAGGTGCGGGCTGGTGCGCTCGTCGTGGACCAGGGAGCCGGTGTCCAGGGCGAGTCGGCGGCCGTCGGGGGTGGGGACGGGCTGGGTGTGGGCGTGGCCGCCGAGCCGTGCGCCGGCTTCGAAGAGTTCGACCTCGGCGCCGGCGCGCCGTAGTTCCCAGGCCGCGGTGAGGCCGGCCACGCCCGCGCCGACGACGGCGATCCGGCGGCCTTCGGGGGTCCTGCGCGGGGTGCGCGGGGCGGGCGGGGCGGCGGGCGGGGCGGTGCTGGGTGTGGTCAACGGGGGTTCCCTCCCGGTCGGCCCGGTGCGGTGCGCTCGGTGCGGTGGCGGTGCGGCTGGGCGGCGCCCGCGGGGGCCGCATCCGGTGTTCGGAGCGGGCCGGGCGGCGGATTGGGGGCGCTTCCCGGTTCCGCGCGCCGGGGCGTGGAGCCGGGCGGCAGGGACTGATACAGCGTCAGTTCTGTTCGGTGGAAGGCCTGTTGGCCTGGTGGACACGCCGCGGCCGCCCGGTCGGAGGGTGGCTCCGGCGGGCGGCCGTGGGCGGGTTCGGACGGTGGCGGGGCCGGGCGGCGGGTCAGTAGCGCAGGACGGCGGCGATCCGGCCGCTGTCGGCGAGGGTGTCGTCCGGGACGAAGCTGACCCGGGCGCCGGTGTCGAGGGCGCGCTCGATGACCTCGTCGACGATGTCCTCGCGGGCGCCGGGCCGGCCGGCCTCGGCGGGGACGAGGTGCTCGCCGTCGTCGCGGACGGTGGCGCGGTAGTTCTCCTCGACCACCAGCCGGTCGACGCGGCCGTCGCCGGCGGCCTGCCAGACCTCGTCCAGGCCGGCGGCGAACCCCTGCCGGCCGCGGGCCTTGTCGAGCAGCGCGAGCGCGTCGGCGACCTCGCGCTCGGCCTGGGCGCGCACGGCGGGCTCGACCACCTGACGGACGGTCTCGGCGCCGGCCTGGGCGAGGCCGCCGTGCGGGATCTGCGCGGTGGCCTGCTGGGCGATCGGGCCGACGGCGTCCAGCAGGGCGAGCGCGGCGGCCTCGCCGACCACGTAGAGCGGGCGCGGGTCGGCGGCGAGCACCTTGGCGATCCCGGCGTCGGCCTGCCGCAGGAAGGTCTTGGTCTCCTCGTCGCGGAAGGTGCTGGGCGTGTCGCCGATCTGCTCCTGCCGCTCGGGGTCGGGGTTGTCGAAGACGCGCACCAGCGGGAAGCCGTCGCCGGTCTCCTCGACGACCCGTTCCCCGGTGCCGCCCCACAGCGCCACCCGGTCGGCGGCGATCGCGACCACCCAGTGGGGGCGCTCGGCGGCGTGCGCGGCGACCAGGTTGCGGGTGAGGAAGGTGTCGGACAGGACCACCCGGGCGGGGGCGGTGCGCCCGAGTGACCAGACCTGGTGCTCGCCGGGCGCGGCGAGGATCGCCAGGCCGTCCTCCGCGTGCACCAGGTCGACCTCGCCCAGGGCCCGGTCGAGCTGCTCCAGCACGTCGATCCGCTCGGCGCGGGAGACCGCGGGGTCGGCCTGGACCTTCTCCTTCGCCTCGGCCACCAGGTTGCGCAGCCGGACCGGGTCCTGCGCGTTGTCCGGCTCCCGGCGGTGGGTGGGCATCAGGATCGACACCACCGGGTAGGGCCGGGGCCGGCGCAGCTCGGCGAGGACGGCGGGGCTGAGGGCGGGGTGCATGGAGACCCTTTCCGAAGGCGGTTCGGCCTTCTGTGCGTGGACGCGCGGAGCCTGGCGCTGCTCCCCCCAAATGCCCTCAATGTACAGATCTGCGGCTTTTCCGGCGCGCGAGGAACGGACCGCCCCGCGGGGCCCGCGGGGCCCGGACGTACGGCGTCCCGCCGGTGCCGCCCGGGCGGGGGCGGGCGGCACCGGCGGGACGCGGCGGTGGCTCGGGCCCGCGGGTCGGGCCCGGGGGCGGGAGCGGAGGGCCGGAACGGGGCGGCGGGTCAGAACTGCACGTCGGTGCAGGAGTAGAAGGCGTTGCCGGTGTCGGCGATCTCCCAGACGGCGACGATCACCTGGTGGCCGGTGCGGCCGGTGGGCAGGGTCGCGGTGTGGGTGGTGGTGGCGGCGGGCTGGCGGCCGTTGTAGGGGACGGTCAGGAACGGGGTCAGGTCCAGGGCGGCCCGGGTGATCGGCCGGGAGGCGTTGTAGCCGGGCTTGGTGAGGTAGTACGTGAAGTTCGTGGTGGCGTGCCGGGCCTCGATCTCCCAGGTGAAGGTGAGCCGTTGGCCGGCCGTCACCCTGGTGGTGGGCCAGGCGCCGCCGCGCGGGTCGTCCAGCGGGGCCCAGCGGGCGTCCCCGCCGGCGCAGATGGTGCCGTCGGCCGGGCCGCGGCCCGGGAAGCCCTTGGGGCCCTCGACGCTCTGCGGCTCCCACTGGATGTCGCCGCAGTCCCACGGGACGGCGTCGGCGCCGCAGAGCGCGGAGCGGCTCGGCGGCTGGTTGATGAAGCCGTGCGACTGGGCCGGCAGGGCCGTCGCGATCGGCAGGACGATCGCGGCCGCGGCGGCCGCGATCAGGTGGCGTGTGCGCATGGTGCTCCTCCGTGGGGGTGGATGGAGTGTGCGCCCGGCGCGGGGCGTGCGCGTGGGGTGCGCGTGGGGCCCTGCCATGGGGTGGCATGCCCGCGCCAGACCGGTTGCGGACACCGTAGGAGCCGCCTTCCCGTGCGTCAATGGTCTGAACCAGTGCCCGACTCCGGGGAAAATACTTGCACGAGCTTTATATAGGCTCTAGCCGATATTTCAATTCATGGCTTATCCTGGCTGGAGTACATCCGCATCCGGAAGGAGGCCGGGCCCCATGACCGCCACGGACCCCGCGCTCACCGCCCTCGCCAGCGGCTGGGGCGCACTGTCCCTCCTGCACGGCCGGATCGAGTCGCACATCGAGCGCGCCCTGCAGTCCAAGCACGACCTGAGCGTGCGGGAGTACTCGCTGCTCGACGTGCTCAGCCGCCAGCACGACGGCGAGGGCGGACACCTGCAGATGAAGCAGGTCGCCGACGCCGTCGTGCTCAGCCAGAGCGCCACGACCCGCCTGGTCACCCGACTGGAGGACCGCGGGCTGCTGCTGCGCTACCTGTGCCCGACCGACCGCCGCGGGATCTACACCAACGTGAGCGAGGACGGCCTGAAGCTCCTGGAGGAGGCCCGGCCGACCAACGACGCCGCCCTGCGGCAGGCGCTCGACGAGGCCGCCCGGAACCCCGAGCTGGCCTCGCTGGTCCAGGCCGTCGAGGCCGTGGACGCCGCCTCGCCCCGCCCCTGACCCCGGGCGGCCCGCGGCCGCTCCCCCATCCACCCCCACCGGGCCCGACCCGCCCCCGCCGCCCCGCGGCGCGGACGAGTCGGGCCCGGTCGCGCTCCCCGGCACCCCGGCACCCCGGCACCCATGCGCGCCCTCCCACCAGACCCCATGGCGCACGCCCCCTGTCGGCGTTTGCACTTATCGAGCGCCTGCAACTATTGTGAAAGCACACTAGGCGCTCGTTCAAGCAGCCACCAGAAGGGATGGGCCCATGCCCCTCGCTCTCCTCGCCCTGGCCATCGGCGCGTTCGGGATCGGGACCACCGAGTTCGTGATCATGGGCCTGCTGCCCCAGATCGCCGGCGACTACGGCGTCTCCATCCCCAACGCGGGCCTGCTGGTCAGCGGCTACGCCCTCGGCGTCGTCCTCGGCGCGCCGCTGATGACCGCCCTCGGCACCCGGATCAGCCGCAAGACCATGCTGATGCTGCTGATGGGCCTGTTCGCGGTCGGCAACCTGCTCTCCGCGTTCGCGCCGACCTTCCCGCTGATGCTGGCCGGACGCATCGTCACCTCGCTGGCCCACGGCGCCTTCTTCGGCATCGGCTCCGTCGTCGCCGCAGACCTGGTCGCCCCCGGGAAGAAGGCCGGCGCCATCGCCACCATGTTCACCGGGATGACCGTCGCCAACATCGTCGGCGTGCCGCTGGGCACCTTCATCGGCCAGGCCGTCGGCTGGCGCACCACCTTCGGCATCGTCGCCGCGCTCGGCGTGGTCGGCCTGCTCGGCATCGCCGGGCTGGTGCCCGCGATGCCGCGCCCCGAGGGCGCCCACCTGCGCCGCGAGCTGACCGCCTTCCGCAACCCGCAGGTGCTGCTGGCGATGGCGATGACCGTGCTCGGCTTCGGCGGGGTCTTCGCCGCGATCACCTACATCGCCCCGATGATGACCGACGTCGCCGGCTACTCCGAGGGCGCGGTCACCTGGCTGCTGGTGCTGTTCGGCGTCGGGATGTTCCTCGGCAACCTGCTCGGCGGCAGGTACGCCGACCGCAAGCTGATGCCGCTGCTCTACGTCACCCTCGGCGGCCTGGCCGTCGTGCTGGCGCTGTTCACCCTCACCGCGCACGACAGGATCCTGGCCGCCGTCACCATTCCGCTCGTCGGCGCCCTCGGCTTCGCCACCGTCCCCCCGCTGCAGAAGCGGGTGCTCGACCAGGCCCACGGCGCGCCCACCCTGGCCTCCGCCGTCAACATCGGGGCGTTCAACCTCGGCAACGCGCTGGCCGCCTGGCTCGGCGGGACCGTCATCGCCGCCGGCCTCGGCTACACCGCCCCGAACTGGGTCGGCGCCGCCCTCGCCGCCGCCGCGCTGCTGCTCGCCTTCTGGTCCGCCGCCCTGGAGCGCCGCGACCGGGCCCGCGCCGCCGTCACGCCGGCCCCGGCCCCCCGCGCCGCCGCCCTGCAGCACCACTGACCACCGCCCGGCCCGCGCGCGGATCGTCACCCCGGGGGCCGGGGCCGGCTTCCCGGGCCGGGGCACGGCCTCCCCTCGCCCGTACCGGGCAATTTCCGCCGCGTCCCGCGGCCGGTCGCGCGCGGCGGGGCCCGGATGTGGCAGGCAGGAGGACGGCGGCCCTGCCCGAACCGGGCGCACCGGCCGCCGTCCCCCTGCGACCGAACGGAGCCCCCATGCGCCGACGCCGCGGCGTCCTGCTGACCGCCGCCCTCCTGGCCCAGCTCGCCGCCGGACCCTCCCACGCGGTGGCCTCCGCCGGCGCCGGGTGGGAGCCCACCGACCAGTGCGGGGTGGTCCGCAGCGGCGACACCCCGCTCGGCGGCGCCGAGGTGACGCTCTACCAGGCCGGGGACGGCGCGGGCGCCGCGCCACGGGTGCTGGCCCGCGCCCGCAGCGCCGAGGACGGGCGCTTCACCCTCGACTACCGCCGCCCGCAGGACCCGCGCGCCGTGCTCTACGTGCTCGCCGACCTCGGGCACCCCGGGCAGCGCACCGGGCCGGACACCGCGCCGCCGGACGGGCCGCCCCAGGACGGGCCGGTCGTGCTCGCCGCCGTGCTCAGCGGCGCCGCCGCCCCGCCCGAACTCGTCGTCAACGAGCGCACCACCGTCGCCGTCGCCTACGCCCTGTCCCGCTTCACCGGCCCGGCCGGCGTCTCCGGCCCCCACCCCGGCCTGCAGAACGCCGCCGGTGTCGCCCACAACCTGGCCGACACCGGCACCGGCGACATCGCCGCCCTGCTCGCCGCCCCGCCCAACGGCGCCCTCACCTCGACCATGGCCGAGTTCAACACCCTGGCCGACCTGCTCGCCGCCTGCGTCACCGGCGGCGCCTGCGACCAGCTGTTCGACCTCGCCCGCCGCCCCGGCCACGACCGGCCGCACGACACCCTGCGCGCCGCCGTCGACATCGCCCACGACCCCGGCCACGACACCGCCGAGCTCTTCGCCCTCGCCGCCACCACCCCGACCTACCGGCCCGCCCTGCCCGCCGCCCCCGACGCCTGGACCGTCGCCCTGCGCTACGACGGCAACGGCCAGGAGCTCGACGGCCCCGGCAACCTCGCCTTCGACGCCGAGGGCAACGCCTGGGTCAGCAACAACTACGCGTACCAGGCCGACCCCGCCGTCCCGGCCTGCGGCGGCCGCACCGTCCTCAAGTTCACCCCCACCGGCCGGGACGCCCCCGGCGCGCCCTACCGAGGCGGCGGCCTGTACGGCGCCGGCTTCGGCGTCACCGTCGACGCCCACGGCAGCGCCTGGGTCGGCAACTTCGGCTTCCAGGGCCGCGGCTGCCCCGTCGACCCGACCCGACTCGAACGCAGCGCCTCCCAGTTCGCCCCCGACGGCACCCCGCTCTCCCCGCCCGAGGGCTGGCGCCGCGGCGGCATCGCCCAGCCGCAGGGCATGGCCGCCGACCGGGCCGGCACCGTCTGGATCGCCAACTGCGGCGGCGACGGCGTGACCCGGATCCCGGACGGCGACGCCACCCGCGCCCGGGAGGTCCCCACCCCCGCGCTGAGCAAGCCCTTCGGCGCCGCCGTCGACCCCGCCGGACGGCTGTGGGTCAGCGGCAACGGCAACGACGGCGTCCAGGTCCTGGCCCCCGACGGCACCCCGGAACGGACCGTCACCGGCGGCGGCCTGCGCCGCCCGCTCGCCGTCGCCACCGACAGCAAGGGCTACGCCTGGGTCAGCAACAGCGGCATCCTGCCGGTGCCCTGCGGGAACACCACCGCCGACGACTTCGCCACCGCCGTCGCCACCGACACCGGCACCGGCCCGCTCCCGGGCGCCTCGGTCACCCTGATCGGACCCGACGGGACCCCGGCCCCCGCGCCCTTCACCGACGGCGGCCTGTACCTGCCCTGGGGCGTGGCCGTCGACGGGGACGACACCGTCTGGGTCGCCAACTTCGGCGGCCACCGCGTCGCCCGGCTGTGCGGCACCGACCTGACCGCCTGCCCGCCCGGCCACCGCACCGGACAGCCGATCTCCCCGCCCGGCACCGGCTACCCGAGCGACGGGCTGGACCGCAACACCGGCGTGCAGATCGACCCCTCGGGCAACGTCTGGCTGGCCAACAACTGGCGCACCGTGCCCGTCCAGACCAACCCCGGCGGCCACGAACTGGTCGTCCTGATCGGCGCCGCCGCCCCCGTCACCACCCCCCGGCTCGGCGGACCCGCCCGGCCCTGACCCACTGCCCCTGTGGCCCGGCCCGCTGAAACGCTGCGCCGATCCGGCGCAGCGTTTCCGCACTGTGGACCTCGGCTCGATGAGACCGGTCCTGCCGCACATCGAGCCGAGGGCGAGGGTGAGGGGGCGTAGGACCGTCCTCGGCCCGGCCCCGGGCCGAGGACGGCCTGACGGTGACCGCCCCGCCGGGGGCGGGGGCCCGGGCGGGGCGGTCGGAACGGCCGTCGGCCGGAGGAGCCGGCGCGGGCGGCGCGGTGCGTCGCCCGCCGCGTCAGCGCCGTCAGCGGCGCCGACCCGCGTAGGCCGCCGCGCCGCCGACGGCGGTCAGGAGGGCGGCGGCGACCGCGGCGGCGGTCAGCAGGCCGTCGTCGGTCCCGGTGGCGGCCAGTGCGGGAGCGGTCGTGGCCGCCACCGGGGCCGGGGTCCGGGACGGCGTGGCCGGGCCGGTGGGGGACGGTGCCGGTGCGGGGCCGGCCGGCGAGGCCCCGCCGGTCGGGGCCGTCGTGGGGGCGGGCGCCGTGGGGGCGGGTGTCGTGGCGGTCGGGCCGGCGGTCGGGCCGGGCGGCGGCGTGGTGGGCGTGGGGCTGCTCGTGGGCGTGGGTGCGCAGGCCGTGCCACCGTTCCAGGAGGCGATCGCCAGGCCGGAGAACGGCTCGTCCGGGTAGTGCGGCAGCGGGTGGTCGCTGTCGCTGCCGTCGTACTTCTCGCCGACCGCGTAGAGGGCCAACTCGCCGTAGCAGTGCGGCAGGTGGCCGGTGACGTCGAGGGTGTCCCGGTAGTGCTCGCGGGTGAGTGTGGTGGTCGCCCAGCCGAGGAAGGTCTGTCGGCCCGAGGTGGCCCACGTCGGGCCCTGGGCCTCGTAGGAGCCCAGGGAGACGTGGTAGTCGCAGCCGGCGGCCGGTTCGCCGGCCAATCGGACCTGGACGGTGGCGGACTCGGCGGGCATGGTCGCGCTGTTCGTCCAGTGGGCGCCGCCGTCGACGGAGTACTGGACCGGCGCCCGCCCGCAGTCGGGGGCGGCGTGGGCGGCGGGCGCCGCGAGCGCGGCGGCACCGGCGGTGAGGGCGAGGGCGGTGAGCGCCGACAGGCGGCGCGGGTGCGGGTGCATCGGGAACTGCTCCTGGCAGGTGGATCGGGTCGGGGAGAAGTGCGGCCGCGAGGTGGCGGCTGGCGGTGGGTGCGGGGCCGTGGGGCTCAGCGGGCTGCGGCCGCCGGGGTGGCGGGGTCCTGGGTCGCGGGGTCCGGGGTCGCGGGGTCCGGCGCGGTGGGGTGTTCCTGGTGGCCGTCGCCCTCGATGTCGACGTGCGGCAGCAGGCGGTCGAGCCAGCGAGGCAGCCACCAGTTCCCGTCGCCGAGCAGGACCATGGTGGAAGGCACCAGCAGGCCGCGCACGACGGTGGCGTCCAGGGCGACGGCGGTCGCCAGGCCGATGCCGAACATCTTGACGACAGGGTCGTCGGAGAGCAGGTAGCTGAGGAAGACCGCGACCATGATCAGGGCGGCCGAGCTGATGATCCGTCCGGTGCCGGCGAGGCCGGCCACCACGGCGCGGCGATTGTCCCGCTCCCGCAGGTAGCCCTCCCGTACGGCACTGAGCAGGAAGACCTCGTAGTCCATCGACAGGCCGAAGAGCACGGCGAACATCAGCAGCGGCACGTAGCCGGGGATGGGCACGGCACCGTCCAGGCCGATCAGCCGGGCACCGTGGCCGTGCTGGAAGACCGCGGTGAGCACACCGTAGGCGGCGGCGACCGAGACCAGGTTCATCACGGCGGCCTTCACCGCGACGACCGGTGAGCGGAAGGCCAGCAGCAGGAGCAGGCCGGCGACGGCCAGGACGAAGCCGATGACGGACGGCATCCGCTGCGCGATCCGCGCGTTGAGGTCCGCCTGGGCGGCGGGGGTGCCGCCGACGTGCGTCACCTGGCCGCTGCCGGCGGTGGCGGCGGGCAGCACGTCCGCGCGCAGCCGGTGGACGAGCGCGGTGGTGGCGGCGTCGGCGGGGGCGGTGGTCGGGGTGACCTGCCAGCGGACGGTGCGGCCGTCGGCGGCGAGCACCGGCGGGCTGACGGCGGCGACGCCCTCGGCCGTGCGCAGCGCGGTGGTCACGGTCGCCGCGCGCGGGTCGGCGGCTCCGGTGGTGGCCGGGGTGGGCAGCACGTCGAGGACCTGGAGCGCGCCGTTGGCGCCCGGGCCGAAGGCCGCGGCCATCCGGTCGTAGGCGGTGCGGCTCATGCTCCCGGCGGCCTTGCTGCCCGCGTCCAGCTGGCCGAGGTGGAGGCCGGCGGCGGGGGCGGCGAGGGCGCCGAGCAGGGCGAGGCCGGCCAGCAGCAGGGGCCAGGGCCGGGCCGCGACCAGGGCGGCGATCCGGCCCCAGCCGCGCGGGCGCCCGGCGGGGGCGGGGGCGGCGGGCCGGGGGGTGAGCCGCCCGCCCAGCAGGACGAGGGCGGCGGGCAGGAGGGTGAGGTTCACGCCCAGCGCCGTCACCACGGCGATCGCGGGGGCGAGCGCCAGGGCGTACAGCAGCGGCAGGCCGCCCAGGGCCAGTCCGGCGAGCGCGGCGACGACGGCGCTGCCGGCGAAGGCGACGGACTTGCCGGAGCCGGCGGTGGTGCGCACGGCCGCGTCCTCGACGCCGACGCCGGCGGCGCGCAGGTCCCGGAAGCGGGTGAGGCCGAAGAGGGTGTAGTCGATGCCCACGCCCAGGCCGATCATGGCGGCGATGGTCTCGCCGGCCTCGGGCACGTCCATCAGGTGGCCGGCCAGGCCGAGGACGGGCAGGGCGATGGCGAGGCCGATCACGCCGGCGAGCAGCGGCAGGGCGGCGGCGACGAGGCTGCCGAGGGCGAGGACGAGGATCACCAGGGCGGCGCCGAGGCCGATGGCCTCGCTGCGCCCGGTGCTCCCCTTGTCGACCGCGGCGGCCAGGTAGCCGCCCGGGGTGACCTCGATGCCGGCGGCGGTGGCCGGGGCGGCCGCGGCGAGTACGGCGTCGGTCGTCGCGGGCGTCACGTCCCGTCCGGTGACGTCGAGTTCGACCGAGAGGTAGGCGGTGTGGCCGTCGGCGCTCATCGCCGTGGCGCCTGCCGGGTCGTAGGGCGTGGTGACGGCGACCACGTGCGGCACCGCCGCGATGGCCGCGGCCGTGCTGCGGACCGCGGCGGTGGCGGCGGGGTCGGTGAGCGGTGCGGCGCCGTCGGGGGTGTGCAGCAGGACGGGCTGCTTGCCGGAGGCCGGGGCGGGGAACGCGCGGTCGGCGATGTCCTTCGCGGCCTGGCTGTCGCTGCCGGGGATGGAGACGGCCTCGCTGGTGACGCGCCCGAACGTGGCGAGGGCGGTGAGGGCGGCGGCCGCCAGCAGCAGCCAGGCCGCGAGGACGCGCTTGGGCCTGCGGGCGCACCAGCGCCCCACAGTGGTGAACATCGGCGGCGGACAGCCCTTTCTCGTGCGGCGGGCAGCGCGAAAGGAGCCCCCGCCAAACTTATTGCACTCATCGTGCAACGCGTACACTTGCACCCGCGGTGCAAGAATGTCAACGAGAGGTCGAGGGGCCCACGTGAAGCAGACCGAGACCGCCACGCCCGTCCCCGACGGGCGCACGGCACGCGGGCGGCAGACCCGCGAGAAGATCGCCGACGCGGTGCTGTCGCTGCTCGACGAGAACCAGGCGCACTTCCCCGCCGACAAGGTGGCCGAGCGGGCGGGCGTCTCGCGCCGGCTGGTGTTCCACCACTTCGCGGACATGGCCGAACTGGCCGAAGTGGCCGTCAGCCGGCGCCTGGAGCAACTCGCGGCCCAGATCAGGCCGTTGCCCACCGAAGGGCCGCGCGAGGTGCGCGTGGCGGCCATCACCGAACAGCGCGCGCGCATCCTGGAGGGCGTCACCCCGGCCCGGCTCGCCGTCATGCGCCTGGAGAACCCCTCCCCGCGGATCCAGGAGGCCGTCCGGCAGATGCTGGACTTCGCCCGCCTGCGGCTCACCCAGGTCTTCGCCGCGGAACTCGACCCGCTGCCCGAGCCCGCCCGCGCCGACCTGCTCGACGGCCTGGACGCGGTGACCACCTGGAGCGCCTGGTACCACTGGCGCGAGGGCGGCCTGAGCGTCGAACAGGCGCGGCACGCCATGGCCGCCACCGTGCACACGCTCCTGGCCGGCGCCGGGGCGGGCGGGCACGGCTGAGCGGCGGGCACGGATGGGCGGCGGCCCCGCCGGCCGCGACGGACGGGCGGCGGGGCGGGGCCGGGGCGGCGGCAGGGAGAGGAAACGGGAGCGGGGTGGTCGGGGCGGACCACCGGTCCTACCGGACCACCGGGGGGTGCAGCTTGCGGGCGGCGGCCCGGATGGCCAGCGTGTAGGGGGTGTCCAGGGCGCGGGTGCGGGCGTCGAGTTCGTCGAAGGGCACCAGCGCCTTGTGGGTGTCGTCGGTGGACTGGGTCCAGGCGGTCCAGGCGTTGTGCACGTCCTCGTCGGTGACCTGGTCGCCCTTGGCCTGCAGCAGGACGGCGTAGATGCGGAACAGGTCGTCGGAGCGCGCGGGGGGTCTCGCCTCCGCGGGCAGGCAGTCGCGGATCAGGTCGGCGATCGGGTCGAGGTGGCTCATGAGCCCAGTGTGCCGGTGACCAGGGTGCCGGTGAGGAGGATCAGGTGGGCCGCCGCGAAGACCACCGGCACGGCCCGTTCGGTGGTGCCGAGTTCGGTGTAGTGCTTGCGCCACCGGCCGCCCCGGGCGGCGCCCCTGAGGGTGGCCCACTCGTCGGTGTAGATCCGCGCCGCGAGCTGGCACTCCAGGGCGTTGATGACCTGGAACTTGGCGGCGTTGAGGTCCCGGTAGCTGCGCAGCTGCATCCACCAGGCGACGGAGAGGGTGATGCCGGCCAGCGCGACGGCCGTCGGCACCCACCACGGGGACTCGGAGAGCTTGGGTATGCCGAAGCCGATCAGGGTGACCAGGGCGGTCTGCACGGAGAGGAAGTAGGTGTTGGCGGTGCCCCGGCGGGCCGAGACCCGGTCGGCCATCTCCACGGCGAGCTTGTAGAGCTCCAGCAGTTCGGCCTCGCGGCTCCACTCCGACGGCACGGTCATCGCGTCTCCCTCGCTCGGGCGGCCGGCGGGGACGAACCGTTCGGGCACGGTGCCGCCCCGTCGGCACTGATGCGACGTCACTTCCCCTGCGGCGCACGGTTCTACCGGCCACGACCGGCCCGGTTCGGCCGTCAGGCGGCGGGGACGGGCCGCAGCCGGTAGGCGTCGCCGTGGCGGCGGACGTGCCCGGCGGTGGGCGGGGCGAAGTGGGTGCCCAGCAGGAGGGTCCCGGTGTCGGCGAGCGAGGCGAGCAGGGCCTCGCGGGTGGCCCGGGAGCGCGCGGGGTCGATGTCGACGCAGGCGCCGACGCCGGGGTGGGCGAGCTGGACGGGGTGGTGGACGCAGTCGCCGGTGATCAGCGCGGTGCCGCCCCCGCCGGTCAGTTCGACGGCGACGTGTCCCGGGGTGTGGCCGGGGGTGGGCACCAGGCGCAGGCCCGGGGCGACGGTCAGGCCCTCGGCGGGGACGTCGAGGAGGTCGAGCAGTCCCGCCCGCTCGACCGGGAGCACGGAGTCCTCGAACATCTGCCGGCGCGCCTCCTCCATCGGGTGCCCGGCCCAGAACTCCCGCTCGGCCCGGGCGGTCAGGTAGCGGGCGCGGGGGAAGGTGGGGACCCAACGGCCTTCCACGGCACGGGTGTTCCAGCCGACGTGGTCGGCGTGCAGGTGGGTGAGGATCACCAGGTCGACGGCGTCCGGGGGGAACCCGGCGGCGCTCAGGCGCTCCAGGTAGTCGGTGTCCAGGTCGTGCCAGGCGGGATTGGCGCGCTGTTTGCCGTTGCCGATGCCGGTGTCGACCAGGACGCGCAGGCCGCCCACGGTGAAGGCGAAGGTGTGGCTGGCCAGGCGCAGCGTGCCGTCCGGGTCGGCGAAGTGGGGGTGCAGCCAGTCCTGGCCCCGCACCAGCTCGGGGGTGGCGTCGGGCAGCAGCCAGGGGCCGGTGGCGGGCGGCAGCGGGATCTCGTCGACGCGGTGGACGGTGACGTCTCCCACGGTCCAGGCAGGGGCGGGGGCGGGGGTCGGCACGGGGGCTCCTTCGGTGCGGGCGGTGGCCGGCGAGGGGCGGGCGAGGGACGGGGACGCTAAAAGCAACGGGTTTGCTTTAGGTGGACCCTAGGGCCTACGGTCACCTAAAGCAAATCTTTAGCTTTTGAAAGGGGAGGACCCATGCCCACCGACGACCTCACCCCGCAGGAGGCGGCCCGTCAGGCCGCCCGCGCCGGCGTCCCGCTGCCCACCGAGCGGCACGCGGCGGTCGCGGCCGCCGCCGAGCACATCCGCGCGACGGTCGCCGTCCTGCGGGAGCTGGACCTCGCGGACACCCCGCCGGCCGCCGCCTACCGCGCGGTGCACGACCACGGCACGGAGGTGGCGTGATGCACCCGTACGAGCTGTCGCTGGCCGCCGCCGCGCGGGAGATCCGCGCCCGGCGCCTGTCCCCCGTCGAACTGGTGGAGTCGGTCCTCGACCGCGTCGAGCGGGTCGAGCCCGGCCTCGGCGCCTACGCCGAGGTCACCGCCGAACGGGCCCGCCTGGCGGCGCACGAGGCGGAACGGGAGATCGCCCGCAGCGGTCCGCGCGGGCCGCTGCACGGCGTCCCGGTCGCCCTCAAGGACCTGATCGACGTCGCCGGCCTGGCCACCGGGGCCGGCTCCCGGGTGCGCGAGGGCCACCGGGCGCACACCGACGCCACCGTGACCGCCCGGCTCGCGGCGGCCGGCGCCGTCCTCGTCGGCAAGACCCACACCCACGAGTTCGCCTACGGCCTGATCACCCCGCGGACCCGCAACGCCTGGGACCGCGACCGGATCGCCGGCGGCTCCAGCGGCGGCTCGGCGGCCGCCGTGGCCGCGGGCACGGCGACCTTCGCCCTGGGCACCGACACCGGCGGGTCGATCCGGGTGCCCGCCGCGCTCAACGGCGTCGTCGGCCTCAAGCCCACCTACGGACTGGTCCCCCGCCACGGTGTCACCCCGCTGTCCTGGTCGTTGGACCACGTCGGCCCGCTCACCCGCACCGCCGAGGACGCCGCCCTCGTCCTGGCCGCCCTGGTCGGCCACGATCCGCGCGACCCCGCTTCGCTCGACGTCCCCGCCCCCGACCTCCGCCCGCACCCGGACACCGACCTGACCGGACTGCGCGTCGGCGTGCCGCGCACCTACTACTTCGACCGCGTCACCGCACCGGTGGAGAGCGCCGTGCGGCGGGCCGTCGGACACCTGGCGGCGCTCGGCGCCCGGCTCGTCCCGGTCGACATCCCGCTCACCCGCTACATCCGGGCCACCCACTGGGGCCTGATGGTCCCCGAAGCCACCGCCTACCACGAGTCCGCCCTGCGCTCGGCGCCCGAACGCTACGGGGACGACGTCCGCGTCCTGCTGGAGGCCGGCGCGCTGATGAGCGCCGCGGACCACCTGCGCGCCCAGCGCGCCCGGACCCTGATGCGGCAGGAGTGGGCGCGGCTGTGGGAGCGGGTCGACGTGATCGCCGCCCCGGCCGTCCCGATGACCGCCGTGCCGGCCGGCCAGGAGAGCGTCGACTGGCCCGACGGCACCACCGAGAGCGTCTCCGACGCCTACGTCCGCCTCTCCGCCCCCGCCGACATCACCGGCGCGCCCGCGCTGTCCCTGCCCGTCGGCCACGACCCGGCCGGCCTGCCGATCGGCATGCAGGTGCTCGCCCGCCCCCTCGGCGAACGCACCCTGCTGCGGGTCGCCCACGCCCACGAGCACACCCGCCCGGTCCGCACCCTCGCCCCGGTGCCCGGGTGACGGGCCCGGTCTCGGGGCCGGTGTCGGGGCCGGCGTCGGGGCCACGGTAAACGCGACGGCTGTGCTTTAAGGTGGGCGCCATGAGTCGCAGGCAGATGGTGCGCCCCGGCGGGCGCAGCGCCCGGGTCCAGGAGGCCGTGCACGCCGCCGTGCGCGAGCTGCTGGCGGAGGCGGGCCGCGACGCGCTGACGGTGCCGATGGTCGCCCAGCGGGCGGGGGTCACGCCGTCGACGGTCTACCGCCGCTGGGGCGATCTGCGGGAGCTGCTGTCGGACGTCGCGGTGGAGCGGCTGCGGCCCGACGCCGCGCCGCAGGACCTCGGCGGCCTGCGGGGGGATCTGACGGCCTGGGCGGAGCAGTTCCTCGACGAGATGGCCTCCCCCGCGGGGCGCGCCTACGTCCGCGACGCCCTGCTCGGCGATCCCGACGGCGGCAACGCCGGCCGCTGCTCGGCCTATGCCGCCGAACAGGTCGACACCGTCCTCGCCCGGGCCCGCGGGCGCGGGGAGCCGGCCCCGGGCGTCGAGGAGGTGATGGACCGCGTGGTCGCCCCGCTGATGTACCGCGTCCTGTTCCGCCCGGCCGGGCTGGACGGCGCCTACGCCCGTCGGCTGGTGGCCGGGCTCCTCGACGGCTGACCCGCTCCCCCGCCGCTCCCCGCGGTGGCGGTGGCGGTGGCGGTGGCGGTCGCCGCGGCCGCGGCGGGCAGGGTGCGCAGGGCCGCCAGGGCGTCCGCCTCGCCGTCGCCGTACTGGTGGGCGCGGGCGGCGCGGACGGCGGCGTCGAGGTGGCGGGCGGCCTCCTCCGGGTGGCCGGTGGCGGCGAGGGCGCGGCCGTAGAGGGTCTGCAGCAGGACCCGGCGGGCGGCGGGGAAGGGCGGTTCGGCGAGGGCCAGGCCGCGGGCGGCGTGGTGGGCGGCCTCCTCCGGGTGGCCGGCGCTCAGGCATTCCTGGGCGAGGTGCTGGCGGGCGAGGGCGACCAGGTCGATGCGGCCGGCCCGTTCGGACAGCGAGAGGGCGCGCACCAGCAGGCCGCGGACCCGGGTGTTGCGGCCGTAGCGGCCGAGGGCGACGGCCAGGTTCATCAGGGCGACGGCCTGCGCGGTGCCGTCGCCGGCCCGGGCGGCGAGGTCGGGGGCGCGTTCCAGGTGGACCAGGGCCTGTTCGTGGCGGCCCTCCTCCAGCAGGACCCAGCCGAGCAGGGCGCGGGCGCGGGACTGGGCGCCCGGGTCGCGGTCGGCCTCGGCGGCGGCCAGGCCGTGTTCGAGCAGCGGCACCCAGCCGTCCCGGACCTGCCACACGATCAGCGGCCACTGCAGCAGGACCAGGCGCCAGGCCCGGTCGTGCAGTCCGGCGGCGACCGCCGCCTCGACCGCGCCGCGCAGGGTGTCCCGTTCGGCGGCGTACCAGTTGAGCGCGCTCGCGCGGTCGGGGAACGGGCGGACCTCGGCGGGGCGGGTGCCGGGCGGCAGGGCGCAGCAGGGCTCGCTGCCCGGTTCGGCGGCGTCGCAGGCGACGAGCAGGGTGTTCAGCAGGTGGTCGAGCAGGCGCGGCAGCACCTCGTCGTCGATCTCACCGGGCAGGCTGCGGGCGTAGAGGCGGACGAGGTCGTGCAGGGTGTAGGCGTCGCGGCCGATCTCGACGATGAGGTGGGCGGTGGCGAGTTGGCCGAGCGCGCCGGAGGCCTCGGTGGGTCGGCAGTCGGCGAGCGCGGCGGCGGTGCGGCTGTCGAGGGTGGTGCCGGTGTGGGCGCCGAGGCGGTGGAACATCCGGCGGGCGGGCTCGGACAGGTGCTGGACGGTGAGCGCGAGGGCGGCGGCGACGCTGGTGTCCTCGACGTCGAGGATGCCCAACCGGCCCTGTTCGTCGGCGAGTTCGTCGGCGAGGACGGCGAGGTCGCGGGCCGGGCCGGTGGCGACGCGGGCGGCGGCGAGGCGCAGCGCGAGCGGCAGGCCGTCGCACAGGGCGGCGAGCCGGGCGGCGGCCTCGGGTTGGGCGGCGACGAGGTCGGCGCCGAGGGTGGCGGCGAGCAGGGTGACGGCCTGCGGGGGCGACAGTTCGGCGAGCGGGACGGGGCGGGCGGCGTCGGAGGCGACCAGGCCGCCGAGCCGGTCGCGGCTGGTGACCAGGGTGACGCAGTCCTCGCCGTCGGGCAGCAGCGGGCGGACCTGGTCGGAGCGGCGGGCGTTGTCCAGGACGACGAGCATCCGGCGGCCGGTGGTCAGCTCGCGGTAGCGGGCGGCCAGGGCCTCGGGGGTCGCGGGCATCTGCTCGGCGGGCAGGCCGAGGCCGAGCAGCAGTTCGCGCAGGACGGCGGGGGTGGAGCGTTCGGGCAGCGGGCTGTGGCCGCAGAGGTCGACGTAGAGCCGGCCGTCGGGGAAGTCGTCCTGGCGGCGGTGGGCCCAGTACAGGGCGAGGGTGGTCTTGCCGATCCCGGCGCCGCCGGTGACGACGGCGATGGCGGCGGGGCCGGCGGTGGCCCGGTCGAGTGCGGCCAGTTCGTCCTCCCGGCCGGAGAAGCCGCGCGGGCGGCGGGGGAAGGGCCAGGGGGTGGCGCGCGGCGGGCGGGCGGGGCCGGCCGGCCCGGCGGTGGCGGGCACGGGGACGGGCGCGGCGGGCGCGGGTGCGGAGGCGGCGGGGACGGCGGGTGCGGCGGCGGCGGACGTCGTGGCGGTGCGTACGGGGCCCGGGCCGGGGACGGAGGCCGGGCCGCCGACGGTGGGGACGCGCGGGGGCGGGACCCGGTCGGGGCGCAGCGAGGCGGCGTCGGTGCGCAGCAGCGAGTCGTAGGCCTCGACGAGTTCGGGGCCGGGGTCGATGCCCAGTTCCTCGGCCAGGGCCCGGCGGGTGCGGTGGAACCAGTCCAGCGCCTCCGAGCGCCGTCCGGCCCGGCCGAGGGCCAGGACGAGCGCGGCGACCAGCGGTTCGCGCAGCGGGTTCATGGTGGCCTCGGTGGACAGCACGCCGGCCGCCGCGCCGTGGTCGCCGAGCCGGCCGTGGGCGCGGGCCAGGTCCTCCACGGCCGTGAGCCGCAGTTCCTCCAGGGCGTGCGCGGCGCACTGCAGCGGGACGCTGGGTTCGGTGCCGGCGAGTGCGGGGCCGCGCCACAGCGCGAGTGCCTCCCGCAGTGCCGTGACGGCCTCGGCGGTGTCGGGTGTCGACCGGGCGCGGTGCAGGAGGTGTTCGAAGCGGGCGGTGTCGACCGCGAGTTCGGGTACCCGCAGCAGGTAGGCGCCGCCGTCGGTGACCAGTTCGACGCCGGCGGCGGACGCGCCGTGCGTGGCGAGCAGGGCGCGCAGGCCGGAGACGTGGTTGTGGATGACGGTGCGCGAGTGCCGGGGCGGTTCGTCGTCCCAGAGCGTCTCGGTGAGCCGGTCCACGGTGACCGGGGCGCCGGGGTTCAGCAGCAGCATGGCGAGCAGGCTGCGGCGTTTGGCGGACCCGGCGGGCAGCTCGCGGCCGTCCGCGGCCACCGCGGCCACCGAGCCCAGCAATCGGAAATCCAAGACTCGCCCCCCATGTGATGTGACAAGCATATGACAGTAGGCGACTCGGCGATCACAGGGCGTCGCCCGGGTGGCGCGCGGGTGACCACCGGATGACGACCGGACGGCGGCGGCCCGCGTGCGCGGGGCCGCCGCGCACGGCCGCCGCGGGCCGCGCGGCGCCGGACGGAAATCCTGCGCGACGATCCGTCCCGGCCGCCGGCGGTGATGGGCGGTCAGGGACGGTGGAACGCCCGAGCAGGCCCTGACCAGGGGTGATACCGGGCGCCTGGAACGCTTGACCGAGACGCGGGGATTCGTCGGAACACCCGGTGACCATGAAAATGGTGCCTCAGTCCACCGGAAGTACAGAGAAAGCGAAACCCCCTCATGGATCTCGGCGTGCGCTGGAAGCTGCACGGTGACGGGCGCACGCCCGCACCGGGGGCGGTGGTCCGCCCCGACGAACGGCTCTCCTGGCCCCGCACGGCAGGACTTGGCGCCCAGCACGTGGTGGCGATGTTCGGGGCGAGCTTCGTGGCGCCCGTGCTGATGGGGCTCGACCCGAACCTCGCGATCATGATGTCCGGCGTGGCGACCGTGATCTTCCTGCTGGCCACCCGCGGCCGGGTGCCCAGCTACCTGGGCTGCTCGCTGTCCTTCGTGGGCGTCGCCGCGGTGATCCGGGCGCAGGGCGGTACCAGCGCGACGGTGACCGGCGCGGTGTTCGTGGTGGGCGTGGCACTGTTCCTGGTGGGCCTGGCGGTCCAGCGGTTCGGGGCGCGGATCATCCACGCGGCGATGCCGCCGATCGTCACCGGCGCGGTGGTCATGCTGATCGGCTTCAACCTGGCCCCGGTGACGGCCTCGGTGTACTGGCCGCAGGACCAGTGGACGGCGCTGCTGGTGATGCTCTTCACCGGGCTCGCCGTGGTGGGCCTGCGCGGCTTCTGGTCACGGGTGGCGATCTTCCTGGGGCTGGTCTTCGGGTACGGGATCTCCTGGCTGTTCGACCGGGTCTTCGGGAAGATCCACTCGGTGGACGCGAGCGGGCACCTCACCGACCACTGGCGCCTGGACCTGTCGGGCGTCGGCAAGGCGGACTGGGTCGGCCTGCCCACCCTGCACGGGCCCTCCTTCCAGTGGTCCGCGATCCTGGTCGCGCTGCCCGTGGTGATCGCGCTGGTCGCCGAGAACGCCGGGCACGTCAAGGCCGTCGGCGAGATGACCGGCTCGAACCTGGACGACAGGCTGGGCACCGCGATCTCGGCCGACGGCGTCGCCTCCATGCTCTCCACCGCGGTCGGCGGCCCGCCGAACACCACGTACTCGGAGAACATCGGCGTGATGGCCGCGACCCGGGTCTACTCCACCGCCGCGTACTGGGCGGCGGCCGGCTTCGCGCTGCTGTTCGGCATCTGCCCCAAGTTCGGCGCGGTCGTGGCCGCGATCCCCGGCGGGGTGCTCGGCGGCATCACCGTCATCCTGTACGGCATGATCGGCCTGCTCGGCGCGCAAATCTGGACCAAGTCCGGGGTGGACCTGCGCAATCCGCTGAACCTGGTGCCGGCCGCGGCGGGCATCATCATCGGCATCGGCAACGTGACGCTGAAGTTCACCGACACCTTCAGCCTCAGCGGCATCGCGCTCGGCACGCTGGTGGTCATCACCGGCTACCACGCGCTGCGGGCCCTGGCCCCGGCCCACCTCAAGGTGCAGGAACCGCTGCTGGACGAGGGCACCTCCTCCTACGACGAGCAGACCGCCGAGCAGACCGCCGGGACCGGAGACTGACGGACCGTCACGGCATCGGCGGAACTGTCCCCCGGTTACTTCCGCCCGTGGTTCCGCCTGGTTCACGGGCCCGGCGGATGGTCGAATCGCTGCGTACGCTCGGGCCGGCCGTCCCGGCCCGGGCCCACGTCCGATTCCGCACCTCCCCGGGGAGACCCATGTCCCGTCCGTCCCGCCGCCGCACGCTCGCCTACGGGGGCGCGGCCGCCGCCGTGCTCTCGCTCTCCTGGGCCACCGCGACCCCCAGCAACGCGGCGGGCCAGGTGCTGTGGACCCCGAGCACGAGCGAGGGCCCGTCCTCCTTCGCCTCCGTGCAGTGCGCCTCGGGCAACTTCAAGGTCGTCGACGACGCCGCCAAGGGCAAGGTGTGGCGGGCGTACCAGGCCGCCGGGCAGGAGCGCTGCGAGACGCTCAGCCCCGAGCTGAAGAACGGCGACACCTTCTACCTCGGCTGGTCGTCCAAGGTGGACATCAAGGACGCCAACAGCCGCTACGTGTTCCAGCTGAAGTGTTCGCCGAGCACGAACACCGCCAACCACCCGATCGAGATCGACGCGACCAACGGGCGCATCCGCCTGCAGGAGTGGGACACCGCGCACGTCTCGCACACCCTGTGGACCGCGCCGACGACGAACGGCCAGTGGCACTCCTACGCGCTGAAGATCCGCCTGGGCAGGACGGACGGCACCATCGACTTCTGGTTCGACGGCAAGAAGCAGACCTTCACCACCGGCTCGGGCACCTTCAAGGGCACCACCTGGGACGGCGACCGCAACTACCTCAAGTGGGGCTCGTACCACGAGTCCACGGGAGACGCGACGAACACCTTCACCAGCCCGGTCATGGCCACGACGCTGGCGGCCGCCACCGCCGGCTCGTAGCCCTCCCCCGCAGCCCCGAGGCCCGGACCGCACGTGGGGGCGGTCCGGGCCTCGGGCGCTGCGGCCGGGCCGATGGGTACTACCAGCGGCCGCCGGTGATGTGCGGGGGGTTCCAGTAGACGGCGGCCCACACCCCGTGGTTCGCACCGGCGCCCCACCCGCTGGCCCACGACGTCAGGAGACTTCCGGCGCCGCTGCACAGCCAGGCCGGCACGCGGGCGGAACAGGCACGCACGGCGGCGGGAATCGCCCCGTGGACGATGTCCGCGTACGACGCGATGATCCAGAAGTGGTTCCAGTCGATTCCCGACGAGAACGCCTGGACGACGCGGCCCTCACCGCTCGACGTCACGAATGTCGCGGACGTCGCGGACGTCGCGGACGTCGCGGACGTCGCGGAACCGCCCTCGTCGCCGTTGCCGGGCCGGGGGCCGGTGCCGACGGTCGCCACGCCGGAGAAGGCGTCCTGGAGGTCGGCGATCAGCCGGGCCCGCGCTTCGGGGGTGGCGGTCCGCTGCGCCCAGTCGTCCAGCTCGGCGGCGGTGAGGTTCTGCGGGTCCGAGGCGATCTGCTGCACGGCTGCGGGCGCCGCCACGGCGGTGGGCCGCTCGTCGGCGCCTGCGATCAGGAGGCCGCCGACCAGCGCGGCGGCGACCACGCCGCCGAGGGCTGCGGCCGTCCTTCCCCGACGGCGGGCACGCGGTACCGCGCGCTGTTCCTGGGCATGGTTGGTCATCTCGGCACACTCCCCTTGCTGACGTGGCAACCGATTGGCCGAGACGATTCCACGGCGCGTCGATAAGTGGCAACGGGAATTCGAATTCGTGCGATTAACTAGCCCCGCTACATTTTGGCGCGGCATCTTCAATATGAATACACATGGTCATTGTGCGAATCCCGAAAGCGCTGGTGAGGCAGGTGCGCCCCGGGCCGTCGGCACCGGGCGGCCGACCTGAGGGCACTCCCCTGTGACGCGAATCTCCTCACGGTGGCGGCGGTCCGGGCCTTGCGGTTCCGCCTCGTTCGACGCCAACGGCGGGGAAGCCTCACCCGCAGGAATGAGAACCCCTCTGGAGGTGGGCCCGTGTTCAACAGCGTCCGTACGGTGATGACCTTCGCCGCAGACCCCAGTGCATCTGCCCGGTGGTGGAGCGAACTCCTGGGCGTCCCTGTGAAGCTCGACGTCGGCGACACCGGGGCGGTCTACGCCTGGGTGGAGATCGGCGGGGTCGAGGTCGGCTTCCATCCCGTGGACGACGAACGCAACCCCCGGGGCGGCAGCCCGGTCGTGTACTGGGGCGTGGACGAGGTCGACCGGGCCCGCGAGCGGCTGCTGGCGGCCGGCTGCGAGCACCACCGCGGCCCGCTGACCATCGAGCCGGGGCGCCGGATCGCCCAACTGCGCGACCCGTTCGGCACCATCGTCGGCATCGAAGGCCCGTAGCCACCCGGCCGGGTGTCCGGGAGCAGTGCGCCCCGGAAACAACCCAGGCCCGGACCGCCAAGTGCGCGGTCCGGGCCTGCGGTTCAGGGCTCTGACTCAGACGTCGCCGAACTCGCCGCTGCGGACGGCGGCGACGAACGACTCCCAGGCGGCGGCCGGGAAGACCAGGGCCGGACCGTCGGGGTCCTTGGAGTCGCGGACGGGCATCACACCGGGGAAGCCGGGGGCCACCTCCAGGCAGTCACCGCCCTGTTGACTGTACGTCGACTTCACCCACGAAGCGGTAGTCAAGTCGAAGTCAGCCATGAGAGTCCTTCCGGGCATGGAGTATCAGTTCGAGAGTCGCGGACTCGGCCAGCGCCCCTACCTGGAGGCGATCGTATCTCCTGCGCCACTCACGAAGCCGGTCGTCATCTCGCTCGACGTGCCCCCGCCCCTCGGACTCAGAGTAGCCAAACAGAGAACCGTCGGGGAGTGTCAACAGTCGCATGGGCAAGGCAAACGGCCTGTGCTCCCCCATGCTGAACGGCGCTACCTGAAGTACTACACGCCCCTGTTCGTAGAACTGTTCAAGTTGCCCGAGCTGCTCCCGCATGACCTCGGGGCCGCCGATGACCCGCCGGAGGCAGCTCTCGTCCAGCACTGCGTGGATGAGTGGCGGATCTCGTCGCACCAGGGCTTCCTGTCGCGCGAGCAGAAAGGTCAGCCTCTCCTCTGCCTGCTTGGGGGTGATGTCCTTTCGGCGAACATCCGCCCTTGCAAGAGCGGCTGCATAGGACTTCGTTTGCAGCAAACCGGGGATGACGCCGAGTTCGAAGATTCGGATCTCACTGGCCCGCGTCTCATTGGCTGCGTACTCGGGGAACCCCTCCAGCAATGCCGAGTGCTTGGCCTGAAGCCACATCAGCAGCAGGGTCCCGCCGGTCTCCAGCACTCGATCGGCATCACGTGCGAACTTCTCGCTCGGCGGGGTCCGGCCGGGCGGAGCAAGTTCGGCGTAGGAGACGTAGGAGGGATCGACTCCCACGAGCCTCGCCAGCTGGGCTTGCGTGAGACCAGCGGCCTTGCGTGACCTGCGAAGTTGCACCCCGAAGGGCGCCCACGGCCCTGATGTTGGATCAAGTCCCTTGAGGTTCACCGAGCTTCACCTACTTGCCGAGCGCCGACTTCAAGCTTCAGATCGGCTTCCGATCGTAGAGGCAATCACACCATCATGGCTACAACCGGTAGTTCACCGGAAGCACAGCGCTACCTGTGGAGACTCCTATGCCTGACGCACAGAGACCCGAATCCTTCTTCCAACTCCACGAGGTGGTGGAGGACTTCAGCTGCCCGGAGAGCGGGAAGCCGTGCGAGGGCGTCTTCGTGGAGGCCGAGTTCGGCAAGGCGGTGCTCCGGCCGCTGGGGGCGCGCGGGCCCGAGCGGCGGGTCGCCCTCTCCTCGATCCGGTCGCTCGACCCGAGGGAGTTCGCGCCGGGCACCTGCGGGAAGCCGCGCCGTCGGCCGTTCGACGGGTGGCCGCTCCCGTCCGACAGCAATTCCTCATACCTGGAGCAGAGTTGAGCACGACCTGCCTCATCGGCAAGCCCCCCGTCCGCCGGTCGATCCAGCAGGTCTTCGTCCTGCGGGAGGACCCCGGAGGGTCGGGCGAGCTCTTCGTCCTCCTGGTCGACTCCGTCCACCACGACGGGCTGACCCTGCCCGGCGGCAGCGCCGAACAGGACGAGCTGCCGCACCTCGCCGCCCGTCGGCACCTCGAAACCCAGACCGGGCTCGTCCTGCCGCTGCGCACCATCCTCACGGTCGACTACTCCCCCGCCGCCGACCTCCCCGAGAGCCTCGACTTCGTCTACGCGGGCGGGGTGGTCACCCCCCGGCAGGCCGGAGCCGTCCGCCCGCACCACCCCTCGCAGGGCATCCGCGCCCTCCACTGGGTACCCCAGCCCAAGCTGCGCAGGGTCATGGCGGACGACCAGTACCGGCGCGTCGAGGACGCCTGGGACGCCTGGGACCACGGCGCCGGCCTCCCGCTCCTCGTCCGGGGCGTCCCGGTCCCGCTCGGCTGACCAGGACCCCGCCCGGCGGTGACACCCGTAGGCCCGGACCGCGTACGGTCCGGGCCACCTCTACGGAATTCGACTGGGACCCGAAGACGACAGGTGCGCCTGCGCGCTCTCGGGTCGAGAAGACCGAGGTTCCCGGGCCTGATCGACCCGAACGGGAAAGTGCACCTGCCCGGTGAAAGGGAGGGGAGCCGGGGCGTTGGTGCCGCAGCCCGCCCGACCGCCCGACCGCCCGTGGCACCCGACGATCAGCGGGGCACCTTGGCGTGGAGCTCCATGTAGCCGACGTAGGCGAGGAAGGCCGCCAGCGTCTGGAACGTCCGGCCGCTGATGCTGAACGTGGGCGTCTGGCCGCTCAGCCGCCGGTACACGAACGTCGAGGCGTCGTCCCAGTGCTGCTGGAGGTCGACGTTCTCCGCCCCCATGGCGTTCGAGGTGTAGTCGCGGATGTTGCCCCGGATGTTGTCGAAGACGCGACCGAAGCGGGCGGCCTCGGAGGTCGCCTGGATGATCGTCACCATCTCGCGGGCGAAGGCGTTCGAGTCGCGCTGGATGCGGGTGGCCGCGGTCGCGATGCTGGTGATGGCGTTGGTGAGGTTGGCGTAGCCGATGGCCCGCCCGGCGCGCTCGCCCGTGCCGCCGCCGGGCAGCCGGGAGTAGTTGCCGTCCCAGGGCAGACGCTGGAGGTTGCCGCTGTGGGTGACCTGCTGGAACTCGGTGGGCCAGACGTCCGGGAAGACGTAGTGGGTTCCCTGGTGGTTGTCGTACGCCGGCTGGTAGAAACCGGCGAAGTAGAGGTTGTCCGCCCACCAGTAGAGCGATCCGCGGTACTGCCCGTGGGTGAGGATGCGGGCTTCGATCAGGCGGGTCGGCAGCAGCGTCGTCTCGTCGAGCTGGGAGGCGAC
Organism: Kitasatospora sp. NPDC086791; assembly: GCF_040685975.1. Classification (NCBI taxonomy): domain Bacteria; kingdom Bacillati; phylum Actinomycetota; class Actinomycetes; order Kitasatosporales; family Streptomycetaceae; genus Kitasatospora; species Kitasatospora sp. NPDC086791. The sequence continues at coordinate 54,675 of NZ_JBFBOC010000019.1, forward strand.
CTCGGGGTGGTTGGGGATGTCGTGGCCGCTGATCCGGTGGAGCTGGTCGATGGCGTACCAGTAGTTCGAGTGCGCCGCCTCGCCGCCCCATTCGAGGTCGCCGATGTCCCAGTCGAACTTGGTGATCGAATCGCTCGGATCGGCGTGCGCGGCCGGCGCCGACGCGGCCTGCACCAGGCCGAGCGCCAGACCGAGCGCGAGGAGGAGGCCGACGAGCCTCCGGCCCACTGCGGTGTGGATGTGCACGAGTTGACTCCTGTGAGGGGTGATCGGGAACACGACCGACCCTTCCAGCGGACAGGAACGCCGACTTCGCCCCCAGCGCACGACCCCCGTCCCCACCGCGCACAACGGCCGAACGCCCGGGCGCAGGGCGGCGACGGCGGTGCCGTCGACCACGACCGGGGCGGGCGCCTCCTCGACCGGTTCGAGCCGTTCGGGCCCGTCCCCCGCGGACGAGCGTCCCGCGGCCTTCCGCCCAGCCGGGGATCCCCACGATCTGACCGGTCGCCATCACGCCCTCCTCTCCCCCTCCGGACCGAGCATGGGCACGGCGGTGGTCCCGGAGGGGCGCCGGGCCGGGGTTGTCCCTGCCCCAGGGGCAGGGGGCACAGTGGCGGCGTGGAAGAGGAACTGATCACCATCGGGGAGCTCGCCGCTCGGAGCAGGCTCAGCCTCAAGGCCCTGCGGCTGTACGGGGAGCGGGGGCTGTTGCGGCCCGCCCGCACCGATCCGGGCAGCGGGGTCCGCCGTTACGGCCCCGGGCAGGTCGAGCGGGCCCGGCGGATCGCGCTGCTGCGCTCGGCCGGGCTGCCGCTGGCCCGGATCGCGGCCGTGCTGGACGCGGACGGCGCCGAGGGTGAACAGCGGCTGCTCGCGTACTGGCGCGAGCAGGAGGACGCACACGCGGCCCGCCGGGAGGCGGTGGGCTACGCCCGCGCGGTGCTGATGGGAAGGAACCCGACCGTGTACGAGATCTCCGAACGCGACGTGCCCGAGCAGCAGGTCCTGTTCGTACGGCGGCACGTGGACGCCGCCGCACTGCCCGGCTTCCTCGCCGAAGCCTCCCAGCTGCTGTTCGACAGGCTGGGGCAGGCCGGGGCCTGCCTGTCCGGGCCGCTGTTCGCCGACTACCACGGCCTGGTCTCCGAGGACTCCGCCGCCCTGGTCGAGGTCTGCGCCCCGACCGAGGCGGCGATCGGCCCGGACGGACCGATCGGGGTGCGCGTCGAGCCCGCGCACCGCGAGGCGTACACCGAACTGACCCGGCGGCAGGGCGACTTCGCCACGATGGCGGCCGCCCACGACGCCGTCGCCGCCTGGCCCGCCGCCCACGGGTACGAGCGCGCCGGCTGCAACCGGGAGGTGTACCACCCCAACTGGGCGACCGCCGCCCCGGAGGAGCACGTGGCGGACGTCGCCGTACCGCTGCGCGGCGCGACCGGCTGAGCACGGCTGAGCACGGCCGGCCGAGCGCAACCGCCGGAGCCCTGCCGCTGTGGGACGGGCCACAGCGGCGGGGCCGTCCGGGCCCCTCGGAGTGAGCAGGGTCACGCCGTGTGCACGATCCGGCGCGCGGACGGCGATCGGCCCCGCCAGCACTGGGCGGGCCGTGGATCGGCACGGGCGGAGGGCCCGTCCGCTTCGGGACCAAGGTCATCGATCCGTCTGACCTTCGACCTCGTGGTGACCCCTGCGAACCCGGGCAACCGTGGACGGTCGCCCGGTGTGATCGGGCGGTGGCGCCGTCCCGCGTGGGCGGCGCCGTTCCCCGCCGTCTACCCGGCGCACGGCGAACGGGCCCCCGCCCGCCGCCGTACGCTCCGGAGGACCCCAAGCCCATGTCCCAAACGATCGACAACGCCCCGTATACCGCCTTCCACCGCAGACTGGCCCTCGCCTGCTCCGGCGGGCCGCTGCTGGACGGCTACATCCTGAGCATCGTCGGCGTCGCCCTGATCGGCATGCGCCCCGACCTCGGACTGTCCACCGCCGAGGTCAGCCTGATCGGCGCCGCCGCCCTGGTCGGCATGTTCGTCGGCGGCGCGCTCTTCGGCGTGCTGACCGACCGGATCGGCCGGGAGCTGATGTACACGGCCGACCTGCTGGTGATGGTCGCCTGCTCGGTGCTCTCCTTCTGGGTCGACCAGGTGTGGGCGATCGCCGTGCTGCGCCTCGTGCTCGGCATGGCCGTGGCCGCCGACTACCCGATCGCGACCTCGCTGCTCGCCGAGTGGCTGCCCGCCAGGCACCGGGGCCGCCTGCTCGGCCAGCAGATCGTCGCCTGGTACGCCGGCTCCGTGCTCGCCTACGTGGTCGGCTACCTGTTCCTGGAGCTGGCCGGGCCGGGCAGCTGGCGCTGGATGCTGGCGAGCTCCACCGTGCCGTGCGTGCTCTTCCTGGTGATCCGCCGCGGCTCGCCCGAGTCGCCGCGCTGGCTCGCCGCCAACGGACGGGTCGGCGACGCGGTGCGCCTGGTCGAGAAGCACCTCGGGGTCCGGGTCGACGGCCGCGAGCTGATGCCCGACCCCGCCGGGGCCGACCGGCCCGCCGGGCTGCGCCTGCTGATGACCCAGCCCTACCGGCGCCGCACCCTCTTCTGCGGCCTGTTCTTCCTCTGCCAGGTCGGCCCGCTGTTCGCGATGCTCACCTTCGGCCCGCAGATCCTCGCCTCCTTCGGCATGCCCGGCGGCACCGTGATGGAGACCCTCGGCACCGGGCTGATCAGCCTGGTCTTCCTGCTCGGCTGCTACCCGGCGCTGCGCCTGATCGACACCCGCGGCCGGCGCCCCGTCATCATCTGGTCCTTCGCCCTGATGACCGTCCCGCTCGCCCTGCTCGGCGTGTGGCCCACCGCCCCCGCCGCGATCGCGCTGACCGCGCTGTGCGCGTACGCCTTCCTGTGCGGCGGGCCCAACGTGCTCGACTGGACGTACCCCAACGAGCTGTTCCCCACCGAGATCCGGGCCACCGCCGTGGGCGTGGCCACCTCGGTCAGCCGGATCGGCGCGGCCGTCGGCACCTACCTGCTGCCGCTGTCCCTGACCGGGCTCGGCACCGGCCCGACCATGCTCATCGCCGCCGGCACCACCGCGCTCGGCCTGCTGGTGTGCGTGCTGTGGGCCGAGGAGACCCGCGGCACGGCCCTGGGCGCCGCACCGGCAGCGCCCACCGAGGGCACGGCGCGGAGCGTACCGGCCCGGCGCCTCCCGCAGCCGGTGCGCTGACCCCGTACCCGGCCGACCGCCGCCGGCCTCCCGGACGCCCCGGACCCCGTGGGGCGTCCGGGAGGCCGGCGCGCACGCGGCGGCCGTCACGTCCGATGCATCCGGGCGTCCGGACGGGACAGGGTTCGCCGACGACCGCGACGACGACGGCGAGGGGCGCGGCGGGAGCGGTGGGATCGATCACGGAACAGGGTTCCCGCAGGCCGGCGCAGGTCGTCCGCGTCCGAACGCTCCGCGTCGGACCGGCCGCCCGCACAGCGTGGCGCGCGGCTTTGTCAAGCCCGCACCGGAGCGGCCCGCGCGGCGATAGCGTCGCCTCTCAACGACCGTTCCGACACGGTGAATTGGAGGCAGTGGTGACCGAGGCGAAGCCCGGGGGCGACGGCGCGCAGGCCAGGTCCGACGCGCAGGCCCGGTCCGGCAGGGACGACAGGCCGGGCAGGGACGGCGGCCCCGGCCCGGAGGGCGGCCCGCTGCACGAGCGCGAGGCCGAGATCCGCTCGGCCGAGCGCGCGATCGAGGCGCTCACCGCCCCCGCCGGCACCGAGGTCGGGGAGCTGCTGCTCTACACGGGCGCGGCCGGGCTGGGCAAGACCGCGGTGCTGACCGAGGTGCGGCGGGCGGCGCGGCGCGCGGGCTGCACGGTGCTGTTCGCCCGGGGCGGGCAGCGGCAGTGCCACGAGCCGTTCCACGTGGTGCGCCAGCTGCTGCGCCCGGTGCTGGCGGCCCTGTCCGGCGAGGAGCGGGAGCGGGTCTTCGGGCCGTGGGAGGACGTGGTCGGCCCGGCGGCCGGGCTGCTGGCGCCCCGTGGGCAGCTGGATCCGCAGGGAGTGCGGGACGGGCTGGACTTCGTCCTCACCCGCCTGGTGCAACTGCGTTCCCCGGTGGCCGTGTTCGTCGACGACCTGCACTGGGCCGACCCGGAGTCGCTCGGCTGGCTGGCGGGCTTCGCGGTCCGCGCCCGGGAGTTGCCGGCCCTGCTGGTGCTCGCCTGCCGCGACGAGTTCCCCGACGACGCCCTCGCGCTGCAGCGCGGCCTCACCGACCGGGCCGACCGCCGGCACGAACTGCGCCCGCTGCAGCCCGCCTCGGTCGCGCACCTGGTCCGCGCGGCCCTGGGCACGCGGGCCGAGGACGCCTTCTGCCGCCACGTCTGGGCCGTCACCGGCGGGAACCCGTACGAGACCGCCGCCCTGCTGCGCGAGGTGGCCGACCAGCGGCTCGAACCGGTCGAGGAGAGCACCGGGCAGCTGCGCGAACTCGCCGCCACCGCACGGGGGATGACGCTGCGGCACTGGCTGGACCGGCTCGGCCCCACCGCGCTGTGCTTCGCCTGGGCGGCCTCCGTGCTGGACACCGACATCCGCCCCGACCTGGCCGCCACCATCTGCGCCCAGGGCCCGGAGACCGCCGCCCAGTCCGTGCGGGAGCTGCGCCACCACCGGGTGCTGACCGGCGCCGCGACGGGCCGGCTGGAGTTCGTCCACCCGCTGGTCGCCACCTCGGTCTACCAGTCGATGCCGCCCGCCACCCGGACCGCGATGCACGGGGTCGCCGCCGTCGAGCTGGAGAACGCCGGCCTCGGCCTGCTGGCCGCCTCCCGGCACCTGCTGGAGATCCTGCCCGAAGGGGACGGCGAGATCGTCGACAAGCTGCGCCGGGCGGCCCGCGAACACCTGGCCATCGGCGCGCCCGAAGCCGCGCAGCGCTGCCTGCGCCGCGCCATCAGCGAGCCGCCCGCCGACGAGGACCGGGCCCCGGTGCTCTACGAACTCGGCTGCTCGGCGCTGCTCACCGACCCGGCGACCACGGTCAACCAGCTGCGCCTGGCGCTCGCCGACCCGTACGGGCTGGAGCCCGGGCTGCGGGTGGACGCGACCTTCCGGCTCGCCCAGGCCCTCGCCCACAGCAACCGGCTCGGCGAGGCCGCCGCGCTGTGCGCCGAGGAGGCCGCGCGCACCGGGCCCGGGCCGGGACGGCTGCGCCTGGAGGTCGCCCACTTCATGTTCGCCGCGTTCCAGTCCGAGGACCCGGACGGCCCGGGGCGCTCGCGGCGGCTCGCGGAGTTCGACCGGATGCTGGGCACGGTGGGCCTGGCCTTCAGCGACACCTTCACCGACGCCTCCGCCGAGGCCTCCGGCGGCGCCCGCGCCGAGGCCGCCGCCGAGGCCGTGTTCGAACGCGACGGTCTGTCCCACGCGGTGGCGGTGCTGCGCTGCTGGGACCTCACGCTGCGCGGCGTCGACAGCGCGGAGGCGATCGCGCTGGGCGAGTCCGCGCTGCCGGGCGGCAGGCTGCCCCGCAGCCTGGGCTGGACCAACACCACCTGGGGTTTCGAGCTGCCCGGGATCCTGGGCATCAGCTACCTGTACGCCGACCGGGTCGACCGGGCGGAGGAGCTGTTCGACGAGGCGGTGCGCACCTACGAGGTCGCCGGGTGGAGCGGCGGCCACCTCGGCTTCGCCTACCTGCTCACCGGCATGCTCCGGTTCCGCTGCGGCTCCCTCGCCGCGGCGGAGGACTACCTGCGCCGGGCCCTGCGCCTGGCCGAGCGGATCGGCCCGGGCAGCCCGCTGCACTGGGACGCGGTGGGGGCGCTGGCCGAGACCGTGGCCGCGCGCGGCCGGGTGGAGGAGGCCCTGGAGCTGGCGCGCGTGCACGCCTTCGGCCCGCCGTACCCGACGGTGATGGTGCTGCCCGACGCCCCGACGCTGTACGGGCGGCTGCTGCTGGCCCGGGGCGACGCGGCGGGCGCGGCCGCGACGCTGACCGCCGCCGGGGCGGCCCTGGACGCGCGCGGGTGGCGCAACACGGTGTGGGCGCCGTGGCTGGGCCACCTGGCCCGCGCGGTGGCCCCCGGGCAGCCGGACCGGGCCCGCGGCCTGGCCGCGGAGGGGGTGCGCCGGGCCCGGGAGTCCGGGACGGACTCGGCCGTCGGCAGTGCGCTGCGGCTGTGCGCGGCGGTGCACGAGCGGCCCCGCGCGGCCGCCCTGCTGGCGGAGGCGGTGGGGCACCTGGAGCGGTCGCCGGCCCGCTACGAGCACGCGATCGCCCTGGTCGACCTGGGGGAGGCACTGGGCGGCGCGGCGGGTGCCCGCGAGGCGCTGACCCGGGGGCTGGAGCTGGCGACCCGGTGCGACGCCGACGGGCTGGCAGCCCGGGCCCGCGAGCTGCTGGGCAGGGGCTGAGGACGAACGGGGGCGGGGCGGCGGACCCTTGCAGATATCTGCACGCGCAACTATCTTTAAGATCATAAATTGCAGCTGCAATCACTTTGCGGGTGCACCCCTCCGTCCTGGCGCCGCCGACCCATCGGGAGTCCGACATGAGCAGCACCACCCTCTTCACCCCGTACACCCTGCGGGAGCTGACCGTCCCCAACCGGATCTGGATGCCGGCGATGTGCCAGTACAGCGCCGCGCCGGACGGGGACGCGGCCGGCGTGCCGACGGACTGGCACTTCACCCACCTCGCGGCGCGGGCCGCCGGCGGCACCGGGCTGATCATCACGGAGGCCACCGCCGTCAGCCCCGAGGGCCGCATCAGCCCGTACGACCTCGGGATCTGGAACGACGAGCAGGTCGCGGCCTTCCGGCGGATCACCGCCTTCCTGAAGTCCCAGGGCACCGTGGCCGCGATCCAGCTCGCCCACGCGGGCCGCAAGGCCTCCACCGAGCGGACCTGGGTCGACCGCGGGCGCGCCCTGGCCGCCGACGAGGAGCACGGCTGGGCGCCGGTCGGCCCCAGCGCCGTGCCCTTCTCCCCCGCCCACACCACGCCGGAGGAGCTGACCGAGGAGCAGATCGGCGCGATCGTGGGCCAGTTCGCCGACGCCGCCCGGCGCTCGCTGGACGCCGGCTTCCAGGTCGCCGAGGTCCACGGCGCCCACGGCTACCTGATCCACCAGTTCCTCTCCCCGCACAGCAACCGCCGCACCGACGGCTACGGCGGCTCCTTCGAGGGCCGCATCCGCTTCGCGCTGGAGGTCGTCGACGCGGTGCGCGCCGTGTGGCCCGAGGAGCTGCCGGTCTTCTTCCGCGTCTCCGCGACCGACTGGCTCACCGAGAACCCGGAGGACGGCCGCGAGGGCTGGACCTCCCAGGACACCGTCCGCCTCGCCAAGGAACTCCAGGCGCACGGCGTGGACCTGCTGGACGTCTCCACCGGTGGCCTCGTCCCCGACGCCCGGATCGAGGCCGCGCCCGGCTTCCAGGTGCCCTTCGCCGAGGCCGTGCGCAACGAGGCCGGCCTGCCGGTGGCCGCCGTCGGCCTGATCACCGACCCCGCCCAGGCCCAGGCCGTCGTCGCCGAGGGCCGCGCCGACGCCGTCCTGGTCGGCCGCGAGCTGCTGCGCGAGCCGTACTGGGCCCGCCGCGCCGCCGCCGAACTCGGCGGCGAGGTCCCCTCCCCGGTCCAGTACCACCGCGCCTGACCGCCCCGACGACGCTGCCGCCCTGACCCCGCCCTGACCCCGTACCGGCCCCGCCCCAGGCGGGCAGGGCGGGGGTCGCGCGCAGGCCGCCGGTCGGGGCGGGGGCCGGCCGCAGCTCGCCGTGGTGGGCGTCGGTCACAGCGGCCACGACCGCCAGGCCCAGCCCGTGGGCTGGGCCGTAGCGGCTCCGGGCTCGTCTCCTCCCCGCGGGCCGCCTCCCCCGGCTCACCGGACGGGCCGGAAGCCGGTGCCCGCCGGGCCGGTGGCGCGCAGGCGGTAGAGACTGGCGTCGCGGCAGTCGCCGGCCGGTGGGCAGAGGTTCAGGGTGAGGTCGTCGCCCTCGCCCTCCTCGGGGATCCGGACGCCGTAGGAGACGAAGGTGACGAACCTGCCGCCACCGAGGTCGACGGCGCGGCTGTGGACGGGGCCGAGGAGGCGGTCGGTGTCGCCGGTCGCCCTGAGGTCCTCCACCCGGCCGCGGAAGGCGGTGATCGCATACGACTCCGCGCCCGGGGTCTGGTCGGGGGGCATGGGGTGCTCGACGGTCAGGCTGTCGATGGTGGCGGACCCGACGCCCACGGCGCCGTTGCCGTCGATGGTCACCCAGCAGACGTCGACGTTGTCGATCAGCCAGAACGCCTCCGCCCGGCTCTGCCCCTCGGAGTCGAGCACGGCCAGGGTCGCCAGGGTCGGTACCGGACACCGCGCGGGCCTCCTGGCCTGCGGGGTCACGGTGTTCACGATCCACTGGGCCGAGGCCGGGGCCGGCTCGGGCAGGACCACCTTGTGACGGTGGGGCCCGCCGCTCCCGCCCTGCGTACGGACGGCCACGACCACGGCCACCGCCACGGCCACGGCCACGGCCACCAGCAGCGCCGCCCGGCGCAGTGCCCCCGGCATCCGGTTCATCGCGTACCCCCCGTAGCGGCCGTTGCCTCCAGGCTCCGCCCCGGCGGGGTGACCGACAAGGCCTCGGAACGTCCCGGATTCGTCGCAGGTCGCCACGCGGGAACGGCCGTGCGCGGGACGTCGGCCGGGCCGACGTCCCGCGCACGGTCACGTCCCGGGTCAGGCCAGCAGGTCGGACTGGAGGGTGACGACCTGGCGGAACGGCGCGGTGGGGACGCCGCCGGGGTTGGTCATGGTGATGACGGCCAGCACGTCGGAGGCGCAGAGGTAGCCGACCCGGGCCGTGGGGTTGCCCTTGGCGGCGGTCGCGGTGGACTCCACGGTGGTCAGCTCGACGCCGTCGATGCCGTCCCAGTCCGTGTGGGGGGTGGACTTGGTGTCCGGGGCGGCCTTGGAACGGCCCTTGTTGCGCAGCGAGGTGTAGGTGTCCCGGGACTCGTCGGCGGAGCCGAAGCGCAGCAGCCGGATCTGGGTGCGGGTGCCGTCGGAGGCCGTCCACTCCCGGACGGTGGCCGCGCGGCAGGCGTTCTTCAGGAGCGCTTCGCGCAGCTTGGCCGGGTCCTGCTGCTCGGCGAGGACCGCGTCGCAGGGCACCCAGTCCGCGGTGGCTGCGGCGGGGGTGCCCGCTGCCGTCGGGGAGGCGCTCGGCGGCGTGCTCGGGGACGTGCTCGGCGACGCCGTCGGGGATCCCGAGGCGGTGGGGCTCGCCGTGGGGGCCGGGAAGGTCGGCGCGGTCAGAGCGCCGCCGGCCTCCTTGGGGACGGGCAGCAGCAGGTACCGCAGGTCCGCGTAGTGGGCGGACTTGCCCTTGGCGCCCGGCGCGGCCTTGCCGGACGGCAGGGGCGGCAAGGTCAGCGGCGGGAAGGTGTAGCGGCCGTCGCTCGCGGTGGCCAGGCCCGGGATGTCGGTGCGCTCGGGGGCGGTGACGGCCAGGGCGGTGCCGGTGCCGGCGAGGGCGAACACCAGGGCGGCGCAGCTCCAGCGCACCGCGGCCTTGCGGCGGCGGGCCCGGTGGGCCTGCTGCTCCGCGAGGGCTTCGGGGGTCTGGACGGGCTCGGTGAACTCGACGGCCCCGATGGCCTCGGGCGCCCCGGCGGCCCCGGCGGCCCCGGGGAGCGGAGGCGGCGGCACCGGCGGGGTCGGCGGTGCCGGAGGGGTCGGCGGCACGGGCGGGAGCGGGTCCGACGCGGGCTGCGGCGGGGTGGCGTGGTCGGTCATACGGACGCTCCCGGGCGGGCGAGTCGGTCGAGCTGCAGGGTGAAGAGGGCGACGATCTTGTCCTTGGGCAGCGGTGCCACGCCCTCGGCGTTCATGACGACCAGCAGGTCGCCCTCGGCGGCCGAGCACTCCAGGTAGTCGATCGGCGCGGACGGCGGCGCGGGCATCAGGTAGCAGTGCGCCTCGGGGTGGCCCGGGATCGCCGGGCCGATCCGGAACAGGCCGGTGTCGCCGGTGAAGACCGCGGTGTACTCGTTGATCTTCTGCACTTCCTGCTGGTTGAACTGGCGCAGCTTCAGGCCGATCACCAGGTCGTCGCCGCCGGCGAGGTAGGTGCGCACGCCGGTGGCCTTGACGTGCAGGCCCTCCCAGTAGGAGCGGAGCTTGTCGCGCTTCTCCTTGGGGACCTGCTGGAGCTCGGCGTCCAGCTGGGCGGCCAGCTGCTCGCCGTTCAGCTCGGTGTCGTTGCCGTAGACGCCGTCGTCCGGGCCGGGTTCGTAACCGGCCGGGACGGGCAGCAGCAGGTCGCGCAGCGAGCCGAAGTGGCTGCCGTTGGACTTGGCGCCGTAGGGGGTGGCGGTCGCGGTCGGGGTGGGCCCGGTGGAGGGGGCGGCGGCGGTGGCCGGGGTCGGGTCGTCGTACTGGGTCTTGATGATGCCGATGCCGATGACCACGCCGACCAGCGCGGCCGCGGCGGTCGCGGCGCCCGCGCGCAGCAGGCGGCGGGCGGCGGGGGTGGGCGCGGCGTCGGCGGGGGTGGGCGCGGCGTCGGCGGGGGTGGGCGCGGCGTCGGCGGGGGTGGGCGCGGCGTCGGCGGGGGTGGGCGCGGCGTCGGCGGACACCTGGTCGGGCAGGGGCACGGGCTCCGGCGCGGGCGAGGCCGGGTCCGGGTTCGGGTTCGGGTTCGGGTTCGTGGTCACGGTGTCGTCGTTCATGTCAGCCGCTCCCACTGCCGCTTGGCGAGGTCCTTGAGGATGTCGGCGTTCACCTGCTGGGTGCCGAAGGCCTCGATCGTCATCTGCACCGAGCCGCGCTTGGCGACGGCCTGGCCGTAGTAGAACTGCTCGGTGCTCTCGGCCCAGTGATCGGGCTCGGTCTCCACCTTGTAGCCGCCGTTGGCGCCCTCGGCGAACGGCAGCCAGGGGGAGGACTTCGCCTCGTCGGCGTGGTCCGGCGCGTACTGGATCAGCGAGACGCGGTAGTGGACGCCGTCCTTCGTCCAGTCCACCTCGACCGCGCGCCGGAAGCCGCGCGAGGCGAGGTCCCGGAAGACGGTGGCCGACTTGCCGCTGTGGTCGGCGAGTTCGCCGATCGAGATCCAGCTGGGCTTGTCCGGGTTGTCGCCCCAGGGGGTGCTGCCCTCGGGGGCGGTGAGCAGCAGCTTGGTCAGGTCGCCCTCGATGGACAGCGGCGCGGGCTGCTGGGCGGCGAGGGCGGCCGGGTCGACCGTCCCGGCCGGGTAGGACGGGCGCGCGACCTGCAGCGACGGCAGCGGCGTGGGCGGGCGCTGGGCCTGCACGGCGTAGCCGACGCCGCCGCCGGTCAGGGTGCCCAGCACCAGGGCGCAGGCCGCGAGCGCGACCGGGCGGGGGCGGCGCGGGGCACGGGGTTCGCGCTCGGGGCCGGCCTCCAGCAGGTCGCCCGGCCCGGTGGTGAACGGGTCGGCGGCCCACGGCCCGGTGGCGGGCGGCGTCAGCGGCGGCGGGACGGCGGGCGGCGCGGGCGGCGCGGCGGGCGCAGGGGGCGCGGGCGGCGCGGCGGGCGCAGGGGGCGCGGGCGGCGCGGCGGGCGCAGGGGGCGCGGGCGGCGCGGCGGGCACCGGCTCCGCGGGTTCGGTGGTCACGGAAGTGGCTCCAGAGGAGGAGGACGGAAGGGTGGCGTCGGAGGGCGGGCGGCGGCGCGCGCGTGGGCGCGGGGCTCAGCCGCCCGAGGCGAGCCAGTCGCGCTGGCGCTTCATCAGCTCGCTCAGCAGCGCCTTGTCCGGCGTCCCCTTCACGTCGACGTCGATCGTGTACTGGACGTCGCCCTGGCTGGCGATGCCGGTCATCGAGCCGGTGTAGGCCTGCTGCTTGGGCTTCTTGAGGTAGCCGCGGGCCTCGGGGAGGCCATCGACGTCGATCGGGTCCAGCGACTTGATCTTGTAGCCCTTGACGAAGTCGCTCGCCATCGAGGTGGAGCCGAAGTGCAGCAGGGTGACGGTCACTTCGGCCGTGCCGTCGGCCGTCCGGTACATCCGGGTCGCGCCCTCCTTGTAGCCGTAGGAGGCGAGGATGTCCTTGATGCCGTCCTGCTTGCCGAAGAGGTCGGCGACGTCCTCGTCGGTCATGGTCATCCCGTCCGCGGGCCCGTACGACTCGCCGCCGGCCGGGATCGGGAGCAGGAAGTAGCGCAGGTCGCCGGCGTGCTTGCCGCCGCTGACGGTGCCCTTGACGGTGCTGGCCGGGGCGGGCTCGGCCGGGACGGCGGTCGGCACCGGAACGGGCGCGGCGGTGGGCGAGGCGCTCGCGGTGGCGCTCGCGCTCGCCGTCGGGGTGGCGGTGACGGCGGGGGCGGCGGCCGGGTGCGCGTCGGGCTTGCCGACGGCGACGGTCACCGCGGCGCTGGCCGCCGTGACCGCGAGCAGGCCAGCGGTGGCCAGCGCGACGCCGACGGCACGCGGCAGCCGGCGCGCGGCCGGCGCCTGCGGCTCCGGCTCGGCGGCCGGGTCCGGCCCGTGGACCGGCGCGGGCGGCTGGGCCGGTGCCGGGGGTTCGGCGGCGGCGCTCTCGTTCTCGGGCTCGGGCAAGGGACTCCCCCAGGGAAAGAATGCGGAATCTCACGCGCGCGGCGCCCTCGTGGGAATCACTCCCCCAGCAGGTTCTCCGGACCCTCCGTCACGCGTTTCAGCAGGAATTATGAGAGTTCGCTGACAGGGCTGCCAACAAAATCAATCACCGCACTCTCACCCAATGCTTGATGAACCGGACACATCGTGATCCAACCGCAATGGGGCCGCCCCGAAGTGACGGACAGCCGTGACAGGGGTGGCGACCGGGGCCGGGGAAGGCCCCACGGAGCGGGCGGGCGCGTCGGGTCCGGACGATGTCGCGGCCGTGTCACCGCTCGGTACGGAACCCGGCCCCGGGGGTACGGGCGGGCCGGCGGGCGGTAGGAGGAGCGGCGGGGAGGCCGGACGACGGGGGAAGGGCGGCGCGGTGGCGGACGGGGAGCGCGGGCGGGGGTGGCCGGTGCCGGCCGCGGTGGCACTGGCGGGGGTGGCCCTGGCGGTGCTGGCCGGGGCGGGCGCGACGGCGGTGTGGCGGTGGTCGCTGGACCAACCGGTGGGCGGGACGCGGGAGTCGGTGTGCGCGGCCGCACTGGCCGTGGTCGTGGCCGCGGCCGTCCCGCTGCGCCGGCGGGCGGCGGGCCGCGGTCTCGCGCCGGTCGCCTCGTTCGCGGTGCTGTTCCTGATCGCTGTCTGGGGCACGGCGTTCGCGGCGGCGCAGGCCGCCGACACCGTCCGCACCCGCGTGCACGAGCCGCGCAGCGTGCCGGCCGTGGTGACGCACTGCCGGGTGACCGGCCGGCATCCGGTGGAGGGCGGCGGCCTGGGCTCCGGGACGTACGGCTGCACCTACCGCTGGAACGCGGACGGACGGGAGTTCAGCGCGGAGCGCCCGGTCGAGAGCCCCTTCCCGGACGGCCACGAGACCCGGGTCTGGCTGCGGGACGGCGGGCGGATGGCCACCGGCCGGCCGAGCCCGCTGTCGATCCCGTTCTGGATCGTGCTGGCCCTGGTCGGCCTGGCCGGCTCGGCGGCGTTCGCCGGGCGACTGGCCGCCCGGGCCGGGGACGCGGGCCTGCGGGGCGACCGGCGCCGGGGGTGACGGCGGAGGTGACGGTGCGTCAACCTGGCGCGGGCGGAGGCCGGGCCGGCGGGAGCCGTGCGTCCCGCCCGGGCGGGGAGTCGGGCGCGGCGGCCGGTCGCGCCCTGAACGAATCGCCCACGCACGGACGTGGACGGGAGTGAGCGGTCCGACACCCCCGAGCAATAGTCAGTCGATCGACATATGTCGGCAGACTGCCTATTGTGGGCGGTGCGGTGGCCGGTGTGCCGCCGCGCTTCCGACCCACGCGCGAGAGGACCGCCGTGCCCCGAATCCCCCGTACCGCAAGCACATTCGCCCTCGGCGCCGCCACCGTCGTGACACTGGCGCTGGCCGTGCCGCCCGCCCTGGCCCTGCCGGCGGCGGGCACCCCGGCGCCGGACGCGGACCCGGTGCCCGCCCTGGTGGCCGGCACCGGGACCGCCGCCCCGCAGCTGGTGACCGGCCTGTCCGAACCCGCCCCCGGCGACCCGGCCGACGCCGCGCTCGCCCACCTCGCGGCCCACCCCGACCGCTACCGCATCGACACCGGCGAGCTGACCCGGCTCGACTCCACGCCGGGCCCCGACGGCCGGCGCACCGTCAGGTTCGAGCAGCGCCACGGCGGGATCCCCGTCCTCGGCGGCCAGTACCTGGTGCACCTGTCCGGCCAGGGCGCCGGGCAGCGGGTGCAGTCGGCGGGCGGGCGCTACTTCACCGGGCTGACCGCCCCCACGGCCCCCACCGTCCCGGCCGGCGTCCTGCGGCAGGCGGCGCTCGACGGGCTCCCCGAGCCGCAGGCCCGCGCCTCGGCCGCCGCCGAGGACCACGGCCCGGTGATCCTGCCCGGCGGCGGTGGCCGGCTCACCGAGCACTACACCGTGCGCGCGGCGGGCGGCACCGCCCGGGAGGTGTACGTCGACGCGACCACCGGCACCGTCGCCCTCGCCCACGACGCCCGCGCTCCCCGGCCCGCGACCGGCCCCGCACCGGCCGCACCCACGACCACGACCGCCCCCGCCGACCCGGGCAGCGGGCTGCGACCCGCCACCGGCACCGCCCCCGACGCCCACGGGCGCCCCACCGCGGTGCACATCGCCGAGCGGGCGGACGGCACCTACCAGCTCACCGACCTCACCCGCCCCGCCGCCATCACCACCTACGACGCCGCCGGCCGCGACGCCGGCGACTTCGACGGGCCGCTGCCGGCCGACGCCGCCCCCGCCGCCTCCCCCACCCCCGGCTTCCCCGCCGCCACCGGCGAGCACGGCGCCACCGACGCGCACGTCAACGCCGGGATCGTGTACGACTTCTACCACGACCGGCTCGGCCGCGACGGCCTGGACGGCAAGGGCGGGCCGATCGCCTCCGTGGTCGACGTGACCGACGGCGGCAACCCGTTCCCGAACGCGTTCTGGGACGGCCGAAAGATGATCTACGGCTCCGCCCCGCAGTACTACCCGTTCTCCGCCGCGCTGGACGTGGCCGGCCACGAGATGACCCACGCCGTCGTCCAGCACACCGCCAACCTGGCCTACTTCGGCCAGTCCGGCGCCATGGACGAGGCGATCGCCGACTACTTCGGCAACGCCATCGAGGTCACCGCCCGCGGCCTGTCCATGACCGACCCCGCCGCCGCGCTGCTCGGCGAGAGCCTGTGCCGCACCGGCACCCCGCAGGCCTGCGCCCAGCGCCGCCTGGACGACCACCGCACCACCACGGCCGACTACCTGGGCTCCCTCGACGTCGACCAGGGCGGGGTGCACCTCAACTCCACCATCTTCGGCGGCGCGCTGTGGGACGTGCGGCGCGCCCTCGACCCGCTCACCGCCGACCGGGTCGTCTACCACGCCCTCGCCGACTACCTCACCCCGATGGACGACTTCCTCGCCGGCCGCGACGCGGTGCTCGCCGCCGGCCGCGACCAGGGCCTGGACCGGCGCCAACTGCGCGCGATCGCGGCCGCGTTCGACGCCCACGGGATCCGGACCGGCTGGCAGCAGCAGCTCGGCACGGACAGCCGCACCCTGCTGACCGACGTCCCCAGCGGCATGACCGACCCGGCCGCCGCGAACGGGCACTGGGTGGTACTGGGCAACGGGCCCGCCGGCACCGGGCTGTACACCGGCACCACCGACGGCCGCGGCAAGCCCGTACGGCTCAGCCCCGACGACGGACGCGTCCACAGCCTGGCCGCCACCGACGGCACCACCGCCGTCTGGATCGCCCAGGGCGGCGCCCAGGGCGGGCCGGCCAAGGACGTGCTGACCGCCCCGCTCAACGGACAGGGCCCCGTGCGCAGCCTCCTCTCCTCCACCTCCCTGGGCCTCGACGTCCCCCAGGTCTCCGGCGCGGACATCGCCTTCAAGGTCACCGACTACACCACCGGGCGCAGCCGGATCCAGCTGGTCCACGGCGGCTCGACGGTCGAACTCCCGCTGCCCGAGGGCCACGACCTGTCCGGCCTGACCCTGCGCGACGGCCTGCTCGGCTGGGTCGAGACCTGGCAGGACGGCACGCAGCAGGTGAGCGTGCCGACCGTCTACTCGATCGCCGCGGGGAAGGTCACCGCGCAGTACACCGCGCACGCCCCGGCCGGCTCCGGTCCGAGCACCGCCTCCTCCCCCCGTCTGGCCGGCGGGCGCCTGCTGTGGCTGGACACCCCCATCGCCCCGACCGGGCGCAGCACGATCCGCTCGGCGGCGGTGGACGGCTCGGGCGTCGTCGACCTGCTGCCCGCGGGTTCCCCGCAGGCCCCGCGCTACACCACGCTCACCGTCTCCGACCAGGCCGTGACCTTCCAGCTGAAGTCCGACCGGCCGGCCGGCGGTTGGACCAACGCGGCCCTGCCCAAGCTGTGGCAGCTCCCGCTGACCGGCGGCGCCCCGCAGCGCCTGTCCTGCGACCGCGGCGGCCAGTACGCCCCGGCCGCCGACCGGGGCACCCGGGTGGTGTGGCTGGACGCCACCGCGGGCCGCGCCGACCTGGTGGTCCGCGACCGTCCGGCGGGCACCTGCTGACCGCGCCTCGACACCTCGCCGGCGGTAGGGCGGCGGTAGGGCCGCGGTACGGCCACGGCACGGCGGCGGGGCCGCGGGGCGAACGCGCCCTGCGGCCCCGCCGCGGCGTCAGGAGTAGGTGATCTCGACCGACTCGACCACCACGTCCGCCACCGGGCGGTCGCCCTCGGTCGGGGCGGTGGCGATCGCGTCGACCACGGCCTTGGAGGCCGCGTCGGCGACCTGGCCGAAGATGGTGTGCTTGCGGTTGAGGTGGGTGGGGGTGCCCACGGTGACGAAGAACTGCGAACCGTTGGTGCCCGGGCCGGAGTTGGCCATGGCCAGCAGGTAGGGCTTGGTGAAGAACAGCTCCGGGTGGAACTCGTCCGCGAAGGCGTAGCCCGGTCCGCCGGTGCCGGTGCCGGTCGGGTCGCCGCCCTGGATCATGAAGCCCGCGATCACCCGGTGGAACGTCGTGCCGTCGTAGTACGGGCCGCTGCCCGGCCCGCCGGTGCGCGGGTCGGTGTACTCGCGGGTGCCCTCGGCGAGTTCGACGAAGTTGCGGACCGTCTTCGGCGCGTGGAACGGGAACAGCTCCAGGCGGATCGGGCCCGCCGTGGTGTGCAGGGTGGCGTAGCGGGCAGTGGCCACGGGTGACTCCTCGGGTGCGGTACGGCTGGTGGGGCTGGGTGCGGCCGGCCCGGCCGATGCGACCGGTGCGGCGCGGGCGGCTCGTGCGGTGATCGGGAGGATCGGCTACGGCATCCTGGCACAGCCCGGGGATTCGCGGCCGGACCGGGTGGAAGGATCCGCACACGGGGGCATGCGGTGCGGACGGAGGGCGGGTGACCGTGATGGTCGGTGCGGTGCTGATCGGATTGCTGGTGCTGGTGCTCGCCGGGTGCGGGTGCGTGGTGTGGGCCGACCGGGGCGGGCCGGGCTGGGTCCGCGTGGTCGCGACCCTCACGATCCGCGCCGGGGACGCGCTGCGCACGTACGCCCGGCGCAGCCGGCGGGGCAAGGGCTCGGGCGGCGGCGGGGACTGAGGCGTGACGGAGCGGGGGCGGCCGCGGGCCGTCTTCGAGGCGGCGCGGGCGGTCGAGGCGGTCCGTGACGTGCGGCCCCGGCGTCCCGGCGGCTGACGCCCATCCCCCGCGTCCGACGCGCCGCGTCCCCGGCCGCGGCCCGTGGTGGCGGGCGGCGGCCGGGGACGCGAGGGGTCGTCAGTCCTCGGCGGAGCGGCGGCGGGAGACCGCGACCAGCGCCGCGCCCGCGGCCAGGGCCGCGGCGGCGCCGCCGGCCTCCCAGCCGATCCCCTCGGTGCCGGTCGCGGCGAGCGAGCCGGAGCCGAAGGCGGCGATGCCGGTGCCCGTGCCCGTGCCCGAACCGTTGAGGCCGGTGCCGGTGCCCGTGGTGGTCTCGGTGTAGCCGGCCGGCTGGACGCCCTGCCCCTGCTGCGTGCCCTGCCCCTGCTGCCCGGTGCCCTGCGCGGGGGTCCCGGTGCCGGACGCGGCCGCGGCGGCCTCGTCCTCGGCGCGGGCCTTGGCCAAGCCGTCCGCGAGGAAGGCCGAGATGTCCGCGTCGCTGCCCTCCAGGGCGGTGTTCGCGGCCTTGCGCACGGCCGGCCCCCCGTTCTCGGCGAGCTGGGAGACCTTGACCCGGTTGTCGCTGGCGCGCAGCTTCGGGAGCTCGACCTCCAGGAAGCGCCGCAGGTCGGCGGGGGTGCCGTTGAGGGCCTTCTGGGCGCCCTCGACGACCTGACGGCCGGTCTCCTTGTTCGCGAGGATGACCAGGATCGCGACCCGGTCGTCCTCGGCCTGGGCGGCGGGCCAGCCCTCGGTCAGGAACTTCAGGATCGCCGCGTCGTCGCCGTCCATCGCCTTGTTCGCCGCCTCGCGCACGGCACGGCCGCCGGAGGACATGATCTGGGCGACCTTGACCCGGTTGTCATCCCCCCGCTGCTTCGCCAGCTCGACCTCCAGGAAGTGCCGCAGGTCCTTCGCCGTACCCTTCAGCGCCTTCTCCGCCGCCTCACGCACGCCGGGACCGGTGTCCTTGTCGGCCAGGATCCGCTCGATCTCGGCACGGTCCTGGTCCTCGGCCTGGGCGGCGGGCCAGCCCTCGGTCAGGAACTTCAGGATCGCCGCGTCGTCGCCGTCCATCGCCTTGTTCGCCGCCTCGCGCACGGCACGGCCGCCGGAGGACATGATCTGGGCGACCTTGACCCGGTTGTCATCCCCCCGCTGCTTCGCCAGCTCGACCTCCAGGAAGTGCCGCAGGTCCTTCGCCGTACCCTTCAGCGCCTTCTCCGCCGCCTCACGCACGCCGGGACCGGTGTCCTTGTCGGCCAGGATCCGCTCGATCTCGGCACGGTCCCGCTTCTCCTGGTCGCCCGCGCCGTCGGAGGCACCGGGGGCGGTGTCCTTCGCGCCCTTCGTGTCCTTCGCCGTGTCCGGCGCCGTGTCGGGCGCGGAACCCGAGGCGGTGTCAGGACCGGAGACACCGGCCGGCTGCGGGGCGTCGGCGGCGGAGGCCGTCGAGGGGAAGAGGACGGCGGGGGCCAGGACGGCGGCCGCGACGACGGCGGACACCCGGGGCAGCTTCAATGCAGCGGACCTTACTTCGCAAGAAGGATCACGAACCTCGCCAGCATAGATCGTCTTTCACGTTTCCCATACCGAATAAATGCAGGCCCTCAACAGCTCCCCTCCACCGTCGCCTTGTCCCGGCCGGAGCATGGATAGGGTGCGACGGATGAGCTTCCATCTCGTCGTCGGACACGGGCCCGCCGGGGCCGCCACCGCCCGCCTGCTGGCCGGCCAGGGCCATCGGGTCCGGGTCGCCACCCGCACCGGAGGCCCCGCGCACCGGCCCGCCGAGGACACCCGGCCCGCCGAAGACACCCAGAGCACCGGGGGCACCGGGGGCACCGGGGGCGTCGAACACCTCGCCCTCGACGCGGCCGACCCCGCGGCGCTCGCCCGCGCCGCGCGCGGCGCCGTCGCCATCCACGCCTGCGCCGCACCGCCGTTGCCGCAGTGGGCCGCACTCTGGCCCGCCCTGTCCGCCTCGCTGTGCGCGGCGGCCGAGGAGAGCGGCGCGGTGCTGGTCATGCTCGGCAACCTCTACGGCTACGGGCCGCTGCCCGACCCCGCCCGCCCGATGACCGAGGACCTGCCGCTCGCCGCGACCGGCCCCAAGGGGCGGGTCCGGGCGGCCGCCTGGGAGCGGGCCCGGGCGCTGCACGAGGCCGGGCGGATCCGGGCGGTGGAGGTACGCGCCTCGGACTTCTTCGGACCGGGCGTCACCGACGGCGGCCACCTGGCCTCCCGGGTGATGCCCGGCCTGCTCAAGGGCCGTCCCGTCACGGTGCTCGGCGACCCGGACGCCCCGCACAGCTGGACCTACCTGCCGGACGTGGCACGGGCGTTGGCCGAGGTCGCGGGCGACGAGCGGGCCTGGGGCCGGGCCTGGCACGTGCCCACCGCCCCCGCCCTGCCGGTGCGCGCGATGGTCGAGCGCCTGGCCGCCGAGGCCGGCACCGCCCCGGTCGCGGTGCGCCGGCTGCCGCCCGGCCTGCTGCGCGCGGCCGGGCTGTTCTCCCCGCTGCTGCGCGAACTGCGCGAGACCCGTTACCAGTTCGACCGCCCCTTCGTCGTGGACTGCACCGCGTACGAGACGGCGTTCGCGGTGCGGGCGACGCCGCTGGAGGAGCAGGTCGCGGCGACGGTCGCGTGGTGGCGCGAGCGGCAGGCCTCCTGACGGCCTCAGTGCTTGAGGGAATCCGCGCCGCGGTAGCCGGCCGGCACGCCCTCGACCAGGATCACGTCGGCGACCATGTGCCGGATGCGCAGCGGCAGGATCTCCCGGTAGGCGGGCGACTGCCACCAGGCGCGGGCCCGCTCGGCGTCGGGGAACTCGATGACGATCGTGCCGCCCGCGCCCCAGCGGCCCTCGACCGTCTCGGAGGGGCCGCCGTGGACGAGGAAGCGGCCGCCGAAGGGGTCGAGGGTGGCGTCGATGCGCTGCAGGTACTCGACGATGTCGGGGCCGAACTCGACGGAGTGGACCTGGGCGATCGCGTAGGCGGTCATGTGCTGCTCCTGGGGGTCGGGGGTTCGTCACGGGTGATCCGTCGGGGTTGGTCCGTCGGGGGTGGTCCGTCGGGGGCGTCCTGCCGACGTCCCCGACGGTAGGACGCGGGGTCCGGTGGGCGAATCAGTCACGTATCCGTCACCTACCGGGGGCGGGGTACCGGCGGGATACCGGCGGGGTCCGAGAAAGCTCGGATACCGGCGGGTGGCGGAGCCCTGACAAGCTGGGGGCGGTCGGCCGGCCGTACCGCCCCCTTCCCCGTCTTCCCTCGATCTGGAGAATCCCTGTGCGCTCGTTGATCCGACGCATCGTCCTCTCGGCCGCGCTCGCCCTGGGCGGCCTGGTGCTCGCCCCCGGTGCCGCCTCCGCCGACACCCCCGCGACGGTCCTGTTCAACCAGGCCTCCGAACGCTGTCCCAACGGCGCGGTGTGGGACACCCAGGACATGCACCCCTGCGCGCCGTCGAACAACCCCGGCAAGTGGGTCTTCACCCCGGTCCCGGGCTGGAGCGGCGTCTACACGATCAACAACGACGCCGACCGGCGCTCGTGCCTGACCGCCTCCGACGGCCGCCCCGGCGGCTACCAGTGCCTCGCCAACGTGACCAGCCAGATGTGGCGGATCACCCCGTACACGGCGGCGGACCAGACGGCCAAGTACGACATGGTCGGGGTGCGGATCCAGAACGTGTCCAGCTCGCAGTGCCTGGACAACACCGAGAAGAACTTCGGCGGCTGGAAGCTCTACATGTTCGGCTGCAACGACGGCGCCTACCAGCAGTGGGACATCTACCGCAGCAGCTACGAGGCCCTGTTCGGGCCGGTCGGCGCCCACAAGGGCATGACCTGGGCGAACCTGGAGCAGCGCGCCGACAACGTGGTGCACGTCGGCTACGACACGGCGAGCGACCCGTACCAGGGCGACACCCCGGCCGGCGTCCGGCTGCCGGTGCTGTGCCTGCGCAAAGACGGCCGGCCCGCGCCGGCGGGCGTGCCCACCAGCGGCTTCCACAGCTGGGCCGGCGGCGAGGTGAAGGCCACCACGCCGGTGCCCGGCACGCAGCTGAGCAGCCGGGCGGGCGCCGACCAGCTGTGCGCGGGCTCGTTCGGGGCGGGCTTCCGGATGGCGGAGTTCCACGACGCCTCGGGCTGGGGGCTGTGGGCCAACGGCACCCTGCCGACCCAGACCCGGTTCTGGACGGCGATCGACGACCAGCCGGCCAACCCGTGGAGCTGACCGCCCCGGCGGCGCGTCACGGGTGACCGGGGGGACGGGGGGCGGGTGATCGGGGGTCGGGGGCGGGCGCCGAGCGCGGTGGCGTCCGCCCCCGGATTTTCGGTCACGACATGCCCGCGTCAAGCCATTCGTTCGCACCTCCCCCCACCCCGGGGCACCGGCTTCCCTAGCATTCCGTCCGTGGCCAAACGACGCGAGCTCGAACGCGAAGTCCTCCGCTCCATCGACGAGTTGGCGGCCTCCAAGCTGCCCGCCGCCGACCTGTTCCGCGAGCTGCACGCCCTGCTGCGGGGCCCGTTCGGCTTCGACGGCGGGTGCTGGCACGGCACCGACCCGGTCACCGGGTTCCCCACCTCCACCGTCGCCGACGGCCTCGACCCCGCCCGCTTCGAACAGGCCGTCCGCCTGGAACTCCAGGGCGAGGACGCCACCACCTTCGGCGCCATCCGCGCCGCCGGCCACCGGGTGCAGACCATCGGCCGCGCCACCGACGGGCACCCCGAACGCAGCGTCCGCTACCGGGAGTTGCTCCACCCCTGCGGCTACGGCGACGAACTGCGGATCAACTTCGACCTCGGCGGCGGCCGGTGGGGCTGCGCGGCGTTCATGCGCGAGAGCGGCCGCGACCCCTACGACCTGCCCGAACTGCGCCTGGCCGAACGCATCGCCGCCCCCATCGGCGCCGCCCTGCGCGGCGCGCACCTCACCGCCCTGCGCACCGCCCGCCCCTCCCCGCCCGCCCAGGCCCCGGCCGTCGCCGTCCTCGACACCCACGGCCGGCTGCGCTCCACCGACGCGGCGGCCCGCGACCTCATCGCCCGGATGGCCGAACCCGCCGGCCTCACCGGCAGCGTGCCCAGCGGCTTCCTCACCGTTTCCCGCCAGGCCACCCGCACCGGCCGCCCCACCGAGGTCCGCGTCTGCACCCCGGACGGCCAGTGGCTCGCCCTGCACGCCACCCCGCTCGACGGCCCCACCGGCGGCGTCGCCGTCATCGCCACCCCGGTCTCCCCCGTCCAGCGCCTCCCGCTCGCCGTCCTCGCCCACGGCCTGTCCCCCCGCGAACAGCAGGTCGCCCTCCACGCGGCGCGCGGCACCAGCACCAAGGACATCGCCGCCCTCCTGCACCTCACCGTCCCCACCGTCCAGCAGCACGTCGGCGCCATCCTCACCAAGACCGGCACCCGCACCCGCCGCGAACTCGTCACCCTCCTGATGGCCGACCACCTCCCCACCCTCGGACTGCCCCCGGCGTAGCGGGGCGGCCTCGTCGCCGCCGTACGGCGAACCTCCGTCAGAGTCTCGATCGCGAATCCGGCACGCATCGGCAGGGGTGACGTGCCTGCCGGTCCTGACGCCTCGTGTAGCATCCGCGCAGCTCAAAGGCGTGACCATACGGACGGATGAGGAAAAGTGCGGAAGACAGCCGACGGCGCCCCCGGGGACAGAGCCGAGGACGACAGGACGACGCGGCGGCGGCGAACCCTCGCCGTGGCGGCCGGGGTGTGCGTCCTGGGCGCGACCGGGATCGGCGGGACGCTCCTGCTGGCGGGGTCGCCGGCCCCGGCGACGCCCGACTCCGCGGCCACCTCGGCCCCCTCCCCCTCCGCTTCCCCATCGGCCGAGGCGCCGGCAGTGGCAGCGGCACCGACCGAGACACCTGCGGCCGCACCGACGACGGACGGACCCGCGGCCACGCCCGAGGCCCCGGCCACCACCCCGCCGACCCGGTCCCGCCCCACGGCCGCCCCGGCACCCGCCACCCCGGCCCCGGCATCGCCCACCCGCAAACAACCGGCGGCCCCCGCCGCCAAACCCTCACCCGACTGGACCATCCCGCCCAGGCCGGTACCCACGCTGCCGCCCGTCCCCGCCTCCTGCCCGCCCGGACAGATCGCCTCCTGGGACGGCTGCCACCCGCTCGGTCCGGCCATCCCCGTCGGCCCGACCAACCCACCCGCCACACCCCGCTGACCCACCCCGGCCGGCAGAGCCTCGGCCCCACCGCCCGGTCCGCACCCCGAGCAGCCAGTGGTGCCCCGCCCGGCGCGACCGCCGGGCGGGGCCGGAAAGCGTAAGACTGCAGGATGTGCACCGGAACTGACGGCTCACCGAGAATCTGCGCCAAACGGTCGAATTTCACGTCTCACACAAGCGGCGAACCTGGAATCGGCTCCCATCTCGGCTCGAAGAGAGGCCACCCAGTCGGCACCTCCTGACCCGAAAGAACCCCAGTGATGAATTTAGTGAATCCACCTTCATAGGTCACAATGCGGGCCAACTGCCGAAATATGACAACGACGCCCCATTCCCCTCCGGATCGCGGCACCAGGAAGCAATCGTCACCATCCCAGTTGGAATAGCCCCAAGGAACCAAATCAGCCGGACCGAAAGAGAGCGAACGGAGATCCTCGACGTAATCGGGCAGCACCCTGTCGAGCTTGCGCCGAGCCCGCTTCATAAAATCGATCATCGGGTCGATTCCATCCGGGTGCGGGACGTTGAGGTGCCGCATCACCAGGCCGTCGCCATACAAACGAACGAACTCTTTGAAATCTGCGGGAAGTTCGATACCTGCCCACGCCTCTACCGCAGCCCACGACTCGGGGCGCGGCGGCCGAATCCACGGGTCCACTCGAACCACATCATGAAACATTCCTTCGGGCATTCCCATCGACATCAACCTCCGTAAGTCTGGGATGAACAGATTGGCTCGTTGTCCTCATCGGCGACATTAAGGACCAGGCAGTCCACGTTCATGCCCCCTGTCCCATGGGCCTCCAAGTGGATTGCCAACGGGGTGCCACTGCCGGGCGCATAGACTGCCCGCGTGTCGTAGCTGACCCGCTGACGCCCCGACTTGATCTCAGTCTTGATCTTGGTTTCGATCCCGCTCATCACGGGGGAGTTGGCCCATCCATGGAGTGACACAAGGTTGCGCAAATTGTCTCCAGAACCACCGAACTGCTTACCCATGAGATGACCGCGGGCCCGGCCGTGCTGATGATCTGGCAGCAGCCAGTATTCCGGCGGAGTCACCATGGGTCTCCGAGGATCGTTCTTCCATGCTGTTGCGGTGCCGTCTTCCAGGTCCTCGGGGCCGTTGAAGTCTCCGTGGGTACGAGTTGCACGGCAGCCATCCAGGGTCAACGACACCGTGATCACGCGGGGGTGGCGCGAGATCCGGGTCGACGAGCTGGTCGCCCGACTGCCGCGGCAGGCCTGGAAGCGCCTGTCCGGCGGCAAAGGCTCGCACGGAGAGCGGATCTACGACTGGGCCCGCGTGGCGATCCGCCCCGTGTGGGAGGACGGCGTCGGCCACTGGGTCTTGGCCCGCCGCTCCGTCAAGGACCCCACCGAGATCGCCCACTACGTCTGCCACGGCCCCGTCGCCACCCGTCTGAAGGACCTGGTCAAGGTCGCCTCAGCCAGGTGGGCGATCGAAGAATCGTTCCAGGTCGCGAAGAACGAGTGCGGCCTGGACCACTACCAGGTCCGCCGCTACGACGCCTGGTACCGACACATCACCCTGTCCATGGCCACCCTCGCCGCACTCACCGCCATCCGCGCGAACGAGCTGGAAAAGGGGGATGCCGATTAGGACAAACCGACCTGATACCCCTGTCCGTCGCGGAGATCCGCCGCCTCATCGGCCTGGTCCTCCGGCCACACTGGCTCACCCCACAGCACCATCTGCACTGGTCATGGTGGAGACGCCTCAGTCAGACCCGAGCCCGCCGCAGCCACTACAAACACAGAGGCCACACCCCATAACTGTGATTGCAGTACTAGCGGTGGCCTGACGCTCCGGGGAGCAGCGGTCAAGCGGGTGGTCTGCGCCGGGCGGCCGGATGGGGCTGACGAGGTTTTCCCGGGTCCCCTCCCTGGCCGGACCGGCTGACTTGCCGTCAACAAACGACCGGTAGGTGCCGTCGACGACGGCGAGGAGGAAGGCCGCGAAGCCGCCGTCGAAGCGGTCCCACTCCCCCAGGCTCCGGTAGAACGCCACCACCGGCCGGGCACCGGGGTCGTCGCCCTCGGTCAGCCAGAAGAACTGGTCCGCGTTGAGGTTGGAACCCCGGGAAAGCAGACCGCCGGGCTCGGGGTGGACGGGGTACGGGCAGTGCTCGTCGGCGGCCGGTTCCCACGGCGATCCCGTCCGCGCAGCACGATGCCGGCCGGGGCTGTTCCCCGCGCGAGGGCGGCATCGGCAAGTTCGTCTGGTGCCTCATCACCCCCGAGGGGGCCGCCGCGTGACCACCGTCGTCCGGGCCGAAATCACCGGTGTCATGCTGGCCGCCCTCTTCCCCGGCCTCGACCACGCCCCGCCCGTCCTGTGGGAACACGTCCGCAGGCTCCCCGTCCGCGAGGCCCACCGGGACTTCATCCGTATCTGCATCGGCCCCGGCGGCGGCGAGGGCGTCGCCGGCTGCCTCGCCCGGGGCGACAGCTGGAACACCACCCTCCACGTCGGCGGCATGACCGACTGGACCGCCCACCCGATCACCATCACCACCCACGGCTCCTGAACTTCCCCGCCCCCGCCCGGCGTCCGCGCCGGGCGGGGGCAAACCTCAGGTGTCGGTGCCGCGCCACCCTCCGTCCCCTCCGCTCGCCCATGAGCCCCCGCGTGGAGCAGGTCACCTATCGGCGGCTCACGTTGAGGATCCCCTCACGCCCAAGGGTCCTCGAAGCGACCCCGGGCCGCTGCCTGGTCCTTGTAGTGCAAGAAGCGGGGTACCGGAATGTCCGGAAGGGAAATGTCACTCAAGGGCCACTCTTCGAAGTCGTCACGCAGAAGCCGGAGCAGGAACTCGGCCATCCCACAGGGGTACACCGACCATCCGGCATCGACCCTCTTGTAGACAGCAACTGGCCAACGGTTCGAATCAGGATCCGTGGTGACCCAGCAGAGGGTGTCCGCACCTGCCGTCGTGCCCCAGATGAGCATGTCCTCCAAACGGTGGACCCCCGCCGCCGGATCGCTCCAATGCCGCAGCGTACTGTCCGCCAACGCCGCCTCGGAGATCCGCGAAACCCAGTCCCCGCGCAACGGTTCCCCGTGAACGGCCGGTGTGACGAAGCTCAGCGAGTCCTCGATCGATCCGCTGCCGAAGGCCGCCACGAAGGCCCGGTAATCAGCCGGGAACGACACACCGTACGCTTCAGAAGCCACGGTCCAGTCTACGTCTTCACCCCTGGTCGGGCCGGGACGTGAAACTCTCCGGATGATCTCCGCCACGACATCCGATGTGTCATGCGTCTTGCTGTTCATGCTATTTCACCCACCCACTTGGCGAATACGCTCCCATATTGTGCCACTTCATGTCCAAGAAGCTGTACATGTCGTTGGGAACATAGTTGTCGAAGAAGAGCTCGGTGCCACCGGTCGAGCTGTATCCCGAAGCCTTCATCTGGAACCCGATGGGAATCACTCCACCTCCGGCATATTTCGGCGTCACCCAGTAGTGCACGACCTGCCCTGCGTTCACGGCCTTCCTGACGAGATCCTCGTAGTGGGCCATGTTGTCGACATGGTGGTCCGGGCTTCCGCCCATGGGGGTCGAATTGGCCGTACGGGAACAGCTGGCGATGTTCTCGTACGCCGTCCCCTCGCCGCCGAGGGAACCCGCGAGCAGATGGCAGATGTTGCGCCAGTTGCTGGTGTCGTTGTGTCCGAGCCACCAGGTGAAGGTGGCTGCCCACACGTGGCCCGGCGGTAGGACCGCGTTGGATCCGGACGGCTTGGTCGCGATGTCCTTGCCCTTGTTGTGCGTCTCGACGAATGCCTTGTCGAGACAGGCTTCCACGCCCGTGGCACGGCCGCCGTTGCCCGCGTCGAGCGGCGAGTAGAGACGCCAGCCACCACCGAATCCGTTCCGGCAGTCACTGCCCGACCGACCCCTGTCCTCACCCGGCTCGGTGCCCGGCTGGGGGCCGGTGGCGGCCGCGACGACGGTCGGGGCGACGTTCTGCTGGACCGCCAGCATCGCCTGGAGGTCGGCGGAGCTGTAGGAGGCCGCGATGACGTTGAGGGCCTGCTGGGGGTTCGGCGGGGTCCAGTCGAGCTGGGGGGCGGGGCGCTCGACGGCCGCCTGGGTCTTGTCGAACGGAGGCTTGGGGGGATCGGGGTGGAAGACTGCGGGGCGCACGGGCGGGGTGGACCGGCGGCAGGTGGTGCAACCGCCGCCCGAGGACTGCGAGCCGCCCCGTCCTGCGGGCTTCCATTCGTCGGCGACCGGCTGGCCGGTCGGGCTCTGCGGGGAGGAGGACGACGAAGAGTTGGACCTCGCGCGCTGCCGGGCCTCCCGCTTCTCCAGCCAGTACTCGCTGAGGTCGTAGGAGCCGTCTGCCGTCGCGCCGTAGTACCCGACGTAGCCCGAGGGGTTGGTGTAGTCCGCGGTGAAGCGGTTGTTGGTCGGGGCCTTCCCGGTGTACGTGTTGAGCTCGTCGGCGTAGGCCTGGGAGGCCCGGGGCTTGCCTGCGGTCTGGCCCGGCTTGATGGTGATGCTGCCCTCGAACTGGCCCTCCCCGAACTGGATGCCCTGGTTGTTGTTGTTGGCGGGTGCCCGCTGGCCGGCGATGGGAGCGGGGGCGGGCCTTGCGCCACCACCGGCGCCACCGCCACCGCCGCCGCCGGCCTTGGGAACCTCGTGCCCCGTCGGGTCGATCCCGTTCAGCGGGCTGCCGTTGCCGTAGGTGTAGCGGTTGGCCTGGACGGAAGGACTCGGGTTCAGGAGGTAGGAGTCGCGGCTGGTGAAGCCGCCGGTGCCGGGGCGGTACCAGCGGGCGGCCATGTTGACGTCGCCGGTGGTGGGGTCGGTCCAGCCGCTCTGGTAGCCGAGGCTGGTACCGGTCCCGGTGGTGGCGGTGGGCTTGCCGAAGGGGTCGTAGGTGGTGGAGCCCGTGACGCTGGTGCCGTTGGTGTCCAGGGTCGCGGTGACGTCGGTGTGCTGGTCGGTGCGCAGGCGCACGCTGCTGGTGGCGTTGGCGGCGCCGAGCAGGTTTCCGGCGGCGTCGCGGGCGTAGGTCCAGGTGCCGTCGTTGGTCAGGTTGTTGGAGCCGCCGTCGTAGGTGAAGCGGGCGGCGTTGCGCGTGGTGACCCGGTCGAGGCCGTCGTAGGTGTAGCTGGTGGTGCCTTCGGTGATCAGGCGGCCGAAGGCGTCGTAGGCGTCGGTGTCCTGCTCGGGTCCGGTGGTGACGGCGGCCAGGGCGTCGCCCGCCGGCTTGCCCGGGGCGGCAGATGGGGCACCACCCTCTACGTAGGCGGGACGACCAACTGGACCGCCCACCACCCGATCACCAACGCCACCCACCAGCCCTGAATTCCCCCGTCCCCGACCGACGTTCGCACCGGGCGGGGACGGCAGGCCTGCTCACCCCTGGGCCGGCGGCCGGGCACCGGCCCAGGGGTGCGTCAGCTCCTCGGCCCGCCGGTCAGCGGGTCGAGCCTGTCGCGGTACCTCTGCCGGCTGAGCCGCCAGTGGACGAAGCGGGGGAACTCGCAGCCCCAGGCGTCGGTGATGCCGATGGGGCACGGGTCGATCTCCGCCGTGAGCATCCGGTGGAGGAACTCGGCCATCCCCATGCGGAAGACCTGCGGCGCGCCCCCGTTGCGGCCGAGGACCACCACCGGCCACGCGTCGGGGTCGTCCCCGACCGTCAGCCAGCACAGCGTGTCAGCGGTCGAGGAGCCGCCCCAGGCGACGAGCTGCTCGGCGCAGCGGACCTCCTCGGTGGGCTCGCCGTCCTCCTCGAAGAGCCAGCGCGCCTCCTCCGTCAGGTTGTGCATCCCCGGCTGCGGAGCATCCGGCGGCATCAGCTCGTCGGGCGCGAGCACCGAGACGCACTCCTCGATGCCCCCGTTCCCGTACCGGGCGATGAACTCGGTGTAGTCGCGCGGGAACCGCAAGCCCCACGCCTGCTCGACCGCCGCCCAGTCACCGGACTCGCCGGCTCCCTCGTGCGGGGGCATGAGCTCCAGCAGCCTGCTGATGTCGAATTCGCGTGCCATTTCATCACTTTCACTGGAGCCCGGGGTCGTACCGGGTCCTGGTCTTCAGCCCGTAGGGGGAGTGGGGAACGACTTCTGCCTTGTGGCCCGTCAGGTACCGATCAGGCGCAGCGAGGCCCAGAGGGCCAGGACGGCGATGCCCAGGGTCGCCGGGACGGCGAGCAGGCCGAGGTGGGTGAACTGGCGCAGGTTCACGGTGACGCCGCGCTCGCGCACGATGCTGCGCCGCAGCAGGGTGGCGAGCGAGCCCGCGTAGGTCAGGTTGGGGCCGATGTTCACGCCGAGCAGTACCGCGAGGACGGCGCCGGGCCCGGCCGGTGCCGCCAGGGGGACCAGGGCGAGTGTGGCGGGCAGGTTGTTGATGACGTTGGCGAGGACGGCCGCCAGCGCCGCCGTGCCGAGCAGGGCGGGCAGGGCGGTGCCGTGCGGGACGAGGTGGGCCAGGCCGGTGGCGAGTCCGTTGTCGACGACCGTGCGCACCACGACGCCGAGGGCGAGGACGAAGGCCAGGAACGGCGGGTTCGCGGAGCGCAGCACGTCGGCGGGTGTGGCGTGGCCGCGGGCCAGGGCGCGGACGGCCAGCACGGCGGCGCCGGCCGCGGCCGCCCAGACCGGGTCGACGCCCAGTGCCGAGGTGAGGACGAACCCGGCGAGCGTGCAGCCCACGGTGACCAGGGCGAACAGCGGCATCGCGGGTGCCTCGCCGGCGGGCGGCGCGCTCGCGCCGGTGTCCAGGTCGGCGGCGAAGAAGCGGCGCAGCACCAGGTACTCGACGCCGACCGCCGTCAGCCACGGCAGGGTCATCAGCGCGGCGAAGCGGCCGAAGCTCAGGCCGCCCCACGGCGCAGACCAGGACCAGGGCCAGCAGGCTTGCGGACAGGACTTCGGCCCAGGCGGTGTTCAGGGGTGCTCCTCGGGTGCTCAAGTAACCGGCGGGGCGGACGGCCGGGCGGGCGTACGGGATCGTCCCGGTCATCCTCCCGGGTCAGGCCGCACCGGTTCGGCCCGGACCCGGCCCCGCCCCGGCCCGGACCCGGCAGTCCGGTCAGCCAGGCGGCCCGGTCAGTCCCACCAGAACGACCACTGGTGCGCGCCCACCAGCTCCTCGGCGTACTCGGTGAGGCTGCCGGTGCCCTGGAAGACCAGGTCGGGGCAGAAGGAGACGTGCTCGGCGGCCACCGGGAGCGCCTCGGCGAGCGTGGCGGGCGGCACCGGGACGCTCAACTCCAGGGTGTCGAAGCCGACTTCGACGACCTGGGCGCCGAAGCGGCGCTCCCAGTCGGCGAGCACGGCGGCGACCTTGGCGATGTCGTCCTCGTGGTTCACCGGCCCGTTCCACCCGCACACCGCCAGCGCCTCGGCGCCGCTGTCGGCCCGTACCAGGCCCAGGCGCACGTCCTTGACGCACTGCAGCACGTCGGCCAGCCCCCGGGCCTCGGCGCCGGCCGCGCCGTCGGGCACGTCGACGGCGGGGGCGGTACCGGGCCAGGTCAGGCCGTAGGGGGCCAGGGCCTCGGCGAGCTCCGCGCGGT
Organism: Kitasatospora sp. NPDC086791; assembly: GCF_040685975.1. Classification (NCBI taxonomy): domain Bacteria; kingdom Bacillati; phylum Actinomycetota; class Actinomycetes; order Kitasatosporales; family Streptomycetaceae; genus Kitasatospora; species Kitasatospora sp. NPDC086791. The sequence goes on from NZ_JBFBOC010000019.1 coordinate 86,183, forward strand.
CCTCCCCGTCGTCGTAGTCGTCCTCCTCCCCGCCGTCGTACGTCTGCCACCAGCCGCGCAGCAGCGCGGCCGGGTCGTACAGCTCGGCGACGCCGGCGTCGCTCGGGTACAGCTCGCCGGACAGCCAGGGCCGGTAGTCGGGGCCGCTGCGGTCCAGCGGGCGGAGCAGCAGCGGCCACAGCCCGCTCCGCGGGTGCGCGCGGTGCAGCTGCGCCCAGAGCCCGCCGGGGGCGGGGGCGTCGGTGATCCACAGCAGCGGCTCCCGCCCCTCCTCCCCTATCAGGCGGCCGGGCGGCACGGGGACGGGCAGGTGGGCGGGCAGGTGGGCGAGGGCGGCGGCGAGGTCCGGGGGCGGCGTCATGGCACCCACCGTAGGAGCGGGCACCGACAGGACGGGCGGACGCGGCCCGCAGTCGGTGCCCGGGCCCCGCCAGACCCGGACCCCCGCCAGGCCCGGGCACCCGCCAGGCCCAGGCCCCGCCAGACCCGAACGCCCGTCAGCCCCAGGGCAGTTCCGCGCGCGTGCGCCAGTACGCCTCGGCCGGCTCGGCCATGCCGTCGAGGGCCGCGAGGTCCTGCGGGCCCGGCCGGGCCTCGGCCGCCGTCAGGTTGGAGGCGAGCTGGTCGAGGGTGGCGGCGCCGGAGAGGACGACGTCGGCCCAGGGCTGGGCGGCGGCCGCGGCCAGGGCGAGGGCGTCGGGGGTGGTGCCGGTGCGGTCGGCGAGGGCGCGCAGGGCGGCGGTGTCGGGGCCGGTCGCGTTGCGGCCGGCCAGGCGGCCGTTGGCCATGCCCTCCTTGACCACGACGAGCCAGCCGGCCGCGTGGGCCTCGGCGAGGGCGGGGGCGGCGGAGGTCTCCAGCAGGTTCCAGGTGGCCTGGACGGCGGTGAACAGCGGACGCCCGGCCACGGTGACGGCGAGGGCCTCGCGGATGGTGGCGCCCTGGGCGGGGCCGCTGGTGGACAGGCCCACCCGCACGCCCTCGGCGGCGAGGGCGGCCAGGCGCTCGTGCAGGGCGGGGTCGGTGAGGGCGGGGCTGCCGGGGACGACGGAGTGGACGAGGTAGACGTCGAGGCGCTCGCCGAGCAGGGCGCGGGTCTCGCGGACCTGACGGTCGAACACCGCCGTCGAGTGCTCCTTGACCTCGTGCGCGGCCACCCCGTCGCTCTGCCAGCCGGCCGTGTAGGTGTAGCCCCACTTGCTGCCGACCGTCACCTCGGCCGCCGCCTCGGGGTGTTCGTCCAGCCACTGGGCGAGGAACTCCTCGGCGCGGCCGTAGGAGCGGGCGGTGTCGAGGTGGCGCACCCCGGCGGCGTACGCGGCGTCGAGGAGGGCGTGGGTGCGCTCGCGCAGTGCCTCGACGGTGCGGTCGGCGGGCAGGTCCGCGTCGCGCCCCAGGGTGATGTAGCCGGGCCGGCCGACGGCGGCGGTGCCCAGTCCCAGGCGCGCGGGCTGCGGGCGGGCGGGGGCTCCGGTGGCGGCGTCGGTCGGCATGGCGTGGTCTCCTCGGGCGCGGCGGTTCTCACCCGGGACCTTAGCCGTGCGCCGGTCACACCCGGTCACGTGGCGGGGCTGCGGCCACAGCCACGGGTACGGCCCGGGTAGGGCCCGGGTGCGGCGTCCCGGCGAGGAGCCCGGCGGCACGGTCCGCGGTGAGCACGCCGAGGATGTAGCCGTCGTCGTCGACAACGGGCCAGAGCGTCAGGTGCTTGATCTGCATGGCGAGCAAGGCCAGGGCCAGGTTCAGGGTGGGCCATGCGAACGGGCCGCGCTGGTGCGAGGTGGAGCTGATCGCGGTCCGCTCGGTGTACTCGGAACGGGTCAGGAACGAGTGGAGGCCGGTCCGGGTGACCAGGCCCTCGCAGCGGCCGTCGTGGCCACGGACGAGCAGGAAATCGACATGGGCGCTGTAAAGGATGTCGTTGGCCAGGTCGGCCGTGCTGTCGTCGGCGATCTGGTAGTCGCACAGATCCATGGCATCGGCGACCGTGAGGCCGTGGCCGAGCCGTGCCGGCTGGTCGGGGTGAGTGGTCACGGTGTTCACCGTTTCCCGTCTCCGGTTGCCCGATCTTGCCCGATCGGGCTCGCCGGGCTGTCCTTCACCCAGAACGAAGCCGGAACGGGGACCGGAATGCGGGATGCCCTGGATGTCTTCGAGGCTACTCCGATGGCGGATGGCCCTGGAAGGAACTACTCCGGAGAAGACCGCTCCGGAGTAGGGTGGAGACAACCGAGGACATCCTGAACATCGGCATCAGCGCCCGTGTCGCCCTAGGTCATGAGTGGTCCCTCGCGGACCGGACGGGCGGCCTCCGATGCCGGACCCCACCCCCTCGTCTTCCCATCCCCCCGCGCCCGGCGACACGCTGCTGCCTCGCCTGGAGCTGGAGCCCACGATGTCACGGCAGAGCGTCTTCGACGGCGCCTGGTGGCCCCGCTCGAACCACGTCCTCGCCGAGCTGCCCGACCTGATCACCGCGATCGGCGCACACCTCGGACGCATCGTCCGCGTAGGCCTCGACACCTCGGCCTGGGACGGTGTGCCCCGGTCCGTCGCCGTGAACGGCCTGCTGGTCAGGATCAACTGGTTCACCGGCAGCGCCGCGACGATCAGCCTCACCCGGGGCTTCCAGGACCACTTCCTGCTTCTGGTGGTACCGCCCGGCACCCGCACGGAGGTGGCCGCCACGGCGATGACCGGAGCCTCGGCGACCGGAAACCACACGCCGGCCGCCGAACTCCTGGACGACCGGACCTCGCCGAGACTGGTCAGGCTTCGGTGAGCCGGCCCAACGGGTAGGGCTACCAGGCGGAGCGCCGCACGGCCCGCCCCGGCACGACCGCGGGAACGCCCTCGACGGAGACGCCCTCGACCGGAACGCCCGGCACCGCGACCCCAGGCACCGCGACCCCAGGCCCGACCCCGCCCGACGACGAGGTGCGCACGGCCTGGACGGGCGCGGCGATCGGCGCCGCGCCCGGACCGGCGGCACGCACCGACGTCGCGGCCGGCACCGCGGCCGGGGCGAGCGCCTGGTCCAGCCGCAGCACGAAGTTGACGTAGTCCAGCGGCTTGCCCGGCCAGTGACAGTCGTTGCTGGTGAGCAACTGGCTGCGGACGCCGTCACGTTCGGTGACCGGCCCCGGGGTGGTGCGCAGGTTCGGCTGCCAGCTGCGCCCCCACAGGTGGTGCTCCAGGGACAGCGTCCAGCTCTCCTCGTCGACCTCCAGCGTCGCGCCGACCCGCCCGGCCAGCATCCGCAGGCCGTACGCGCCGCGCACGACCGCCCGCTGGTCGAAGTCGGCGCTGCGCCCGATCACCGTGATCCGCCACGCTCCGTGGAACCTGAGCATGCCCGCCTCCTGACACCCCGGCGCCCCCTCCGGCAGGCAGCGCTCCGCCCACGTATACGGACCCGGGCCGCCCTCCGGCTCACCGCCGCACGCGCCGACGCCTCACCGCCGCACGCGCGACGTCGGCTTCCCTGACCTCGGTGATCATTGGACACCTCCTGGTCATTCCCTCCTCCGGGTAAGCATGGGAAGTCCGCCGGAGCGCACCGGACGGAAATCACGCGAAGTCATCACATTCATGGTCAATATCCTTCAGGCGCCGAGATCCGCATGCCGGACCTGTGGATACGGACGAATTCCGCGCAACCACCCGACACAGCAGCCGACCGGCCGGGCGGCCGCGGTCAGCGCCGGGCAGCCGCCAGCGAGCGGAGCTGGACGTGGACGGCGGCGGGTTCGGTGCCGGTGAGCGCGGCGACCTCCTCGGCGGACAGGTCGAGGACCAGGTGCAGCAGCAGGACGTCCTGCTGGGTGGCGGTGAGGTGGGCCACCGGACCGAACGGCCGCGGGCCGGCCAGGGTGCGCACGCGGCGGCGCACCGCCTGCCAGGCACAGGCTGCCGGGCTCGCGGTGGACAGGGCGTCGAGCCAGTGGCCGCCGAGTTCCTCGAAGGCGTCGTGCACGGCCCGTGGCGCGTCGTCGGGCGGCAGGAGCAGGGCGGCGTAGTCCAGGTAGTGGCGCTGGTGGAGGTCGTGCAGCGCCCACAGGCCCAGGGCGGGTCCGGGGGCGACTGGTGGGCGGGGTGGTGTCGGCATGGTGGTGTCCCGGGGTGGCGCGGGTGGGTGCTGGTCCCGCGGGTGGGTGCCGGCCCGCGGACGGAGCGCGGGTGTCGCGCTCCGTCCGCGGGCCCGGTCACACGGGCACCGGCGGGTTGTCGTCGGTGCCGTCGCGGCCCGCCGGGGTGCGGGGGCCGGGTTCCTCGGCGCGGTCGGCGGCGAGGCTGTTGCGCAGGGTGACCCACAGCCGGAACAGGGTGTCCGTCGAGGTGCCGCCGCTGGAGGACTGCATCGCCCGGGCGAACTCACTGTGGTGGATGCGGGAGTTGACCGGAGCCTGGGTGCGGGCGTTGTTCGTCCGTTCCCAGGCCGCCGCCCACAGTGCGCGGCGGACCTCCCTGACCTCGCAGGCCTCCATGTAGGTGAGGAACACGGGTTTGTGCAGCGGGGCCTCGCCCTTGAGGACCAGGGCCAGGGTGCTGGCGGGCAGGCGCCGGCCCTTGTCGCGGGCCCGGCGGTCCAGCTCCTTGAGGGAGGGCCAGTTCGCCTTGCGGCGCATCTCGTGCATCGCCCGGCGCAGGTCGGCGAAGGAGTCGACCTGCTGGGGGTCGACCCGCCGGGGCGGCCGCAGCCGTCTGGTTCCCGACGGGAGGGGCACGTGGGCCCAGTAGTTGGCCTGGACCCACTTGCGCCGGGCCGCCTTGAGGTCGCCGCCGCATTCACGGGTGACGGCCTCGACGACCTTCCAGTTCGGCACGGTACGGCCGCTGGCGGCCCGCTGCAGGGTGGTGGCGTGGTAGTTGGTCCGGACCGCGAGCTGACGGTACGTCAACTCGGATCGTTCGCGCTGCTCGCGCAGCCATGCGGCCAGCCGGCCCAGCGCCGGCTCGGTCGCCTCGATCGGTTTCTCTCGGCGTCCCATCGCAGGCAGGCGCTCTCCGCTAGACCCGCTCCTGTCGCAGTCTGGCGGCCAGCAGCCAGCCGCCGGCGGCCAGTTCGAGCGACACCCCGGCCGACATCCCGGTCGCCACCAGCACGGCCGACAGGGCGACCGTCAGGACGACGACCACGACGACCACGGCCGTCCCGCCGTGCGCGGGGCGCCGGGGCAGGCCCGGCCGCGCGGGCTTCGGGACGCCGACGGCGCAGTGGATGCGGGCGCGCCTGTTCCGTTTCCTCGTCATCGAGGGGGACCCTTCCTGTATCACTGTTCACTCCGACTGACGGGCACTTCGCGCGGTTGGCGTCGCGCTGGGTGTCCGTTGGGGTCACACTCTGTCAGGCGTACGGGTGTTTCCCAATCGGTTCGGTGAACATCGCGCGGATTGATGCGCCGCCGTCCCGGCTCCCGCCCGTGGTTTTCCGAACTCCCTACCAGAAACGGGCAGTTCAGCGATCTGAAACCGGATTTTGATGCGCCTTTGTGCAGCACCCCCTTGTGAGCCCTCCAGGGCGGGTGTGACGATTTGCAGCGGCGTCACCAGGACCTGCGGGTCCGGAACCCGGGGGACGCTGTTCGCTCCGACAATCTCGGGAACATCGGCAGCGGGCCGTGTTGGCGCATGGGCCCCGTCCGGACAGCAGAGACCGCCCGGCCCCAGCGGCCCCGGCGGTCTCTCTGCGTTCCCGGCGTGCACCCCTCCCCCGGCCTGCGGCTGATCCGCGCCGACATGGAGGGAAGGGATCGCCGACCTGCCCGGGCCCGACCCGCCGGAGCGGCCCCGGGGGGTGCGCGCAGGAAGTCGGCGGGGTCCGGTGCTCGGTACGGGCTTTCAGGTGCGGGTTGCCTGCGTGGCGGCGGCCTGAGCGCGGCAGTGGGCGAGGGCGTACTTGATGCGGCTGTCGGGGCTGGGTGTGGTGGCGAGGAGTTCGCCGGCGGTGACGAGGGCGGTCCAGTAGGTGGCGGGGTCGCCGGTGCGGGGCACGGGGTGAGCAGCCGCGAGGGAGAGGTAGGCGGTGGTGAGGTTGCCGGTGGTGAACCAGCGGTCGAGGCCGTGCTGGTGGCCGGGGCGGATGCCGCCCATGGCGTCGACGGCGGTCAGGAAGTGCGCGACGACCGCGCGGCCGGTGGGGGTGAGGTCGACCGGGACGTCGAACACGCCGAGGGCTTCGAGGAGTTCGCCGGTGTCGGTCTCGGAGTTGGGGCGGGGGTTGGCGAGCAGGGCGCTGTAGCAGTCATTCAGGCGGCGGGTGACCACGGTGAGGGGGATGCCGAGGGCCAGGCACACCGCCCGCGCGGACGGCAGGGGCTCGCGGGTACGGCGGGCGAGCAGGGCGTAGGCGGCGGCGGGGGTGGTGCCCCGGGAGAGGGCGTGCCGGGCGAGGGTGGCGAGGTGCATGAGGAATCGGGCTTTCAGACGGTGACGACGGGGAGGGCGGGGGCGACGAGGGCCCAGACGAACTTGCCGATGCCGCCGGAACGCGGGCAGCAACCCCACCGCTCGGCCAGCTCGTTGACGAGGAACAACCCCCGCCCGTGTTCGTCGTCGGGGACGGCGGACCGCACGGAGGGACGCCCGGAACCGGCATCGTGCACCTCGATCCGCAGCCGGTCCCCGACGACGGCGAACCGGACCTCGATCAGCCGGTCGGCGGGCGCGTCGGAGTGCTGGACCGCGTTCGCGAACAGCTCACCGAGCAGCAGCTCGGCGACCTCGGCGTAACGGTCCCCGGAGGGCAGGCCGGCCAGGTAGGCCCGGAGCAAGTACCGGGCCAGGGGCGTGAAATCGGTGCGCGAGTCGAGCCGAGCGGCGAACGTGCGGGGGCGGCAGGCAGCGAGCATGGCGAAGTACCTCGGGGGGCGGAATGGGGGCGTACGAAGGGAGCGCGGCATAACGCTGTGCAAGCAAAAGATCGCGTTCCGGTATCAATGATCGACGCCCGAAGGTACGGTGATGGCCGAAATCAGGTACCAGGTACATGAGGTACGTCAGGGGGTCTGGCATGGCACACCGGCGACTCAAGGGCGATGTGACGGCCAGTTCGGCAAGGATCTTCGGCGAAGAGCTGCGGTTCTACCGGGAGTTGGCCGGCTACACACAGGAACAGTTGGCGAAACTCCTGCACTGCACTCGGCCGAACATCACACGGTACGAGTCCGGCCAGCGGCGCATGCCGCCGGAGATGGTCGTGAAGGTTGACGCGCTGCTCAGGGCAGGCGGGGCACTGAAGCGACTTTGGGATCGGGTCGACTGGAACGCCGAAGTCGAACATCCGGACTGGTTCCAAAGCCATGTCGACATGGAATCCGAGGCCTTGGCTGCCAGGATCTTCCAGCTGGCCGTCATGCATGGACTGTTGCAGTGTCGCGAGTACGCGGAGGCCGTGTTCGCAGTCAGCGATGCGGCCGGAAAGCCCGAGGTGATCGAGGAGCGGACGACGGCTCGGCTGGCGAGGCAGAAGCGGTTCCTGGATCCGGACGGACCGCTTTTGCTGGTGATCCTGGACGAGAGTGCAATTCGGACCGTTTTCGGCGGTCCCGGCATCATGAGACGTCAGATGCAACACCTGCTGGCCGTTGCGCAGCTCCCGAACGTAATCATTCAGGTCGCGCCGTTCGAATGCCGCCAGGCCATCATCGACAAGTCCATGGTCATGTTGGAGATGCCTGACGGTCGGACCTGGGTGTACTCCGAGAGCCTCGATCGCGGGCATGCAAGTGATGATCCAGCAACCGTGGCAGCGCATCGCCGCAGCTATGATCTGGCCCACGGGGCGGCGCTGCCAGTAGCCGACTCGCTCGCGCTGATCACTGATGCGCTGAAAGGGTTCATGGATGATGAGGATCGAGCTCGACGCGACCGCCTGGCGGAAGAGCAGCTACAGCGGCGGCAACGGGGGAGATTGCATCGAGGTGGCCCCCGGATTCCTGCCCGACGCCATCCCAGTGCGTGACTCCAAGGACCCCCTGGGGCCGGCCCTGGTCTTCCGGGCCGAGGCGTGGGCATCGTTCGTTTCCGCGGTTCGCAGCGGCGAGTTCGGCGAAGTCTGAACCGCAGCCGTGCGCGTGCGAGGAAGGCTGCCCGTGGAAGGGGTGTCGTTCGCACGCCGGCAGGTGTACGGGAGCTCGTGGGGCGAGGTCCGGCCCGACACGGGACCAGGTAGCGAGCACGGCCAAGTATCTCAAGAGCCAGATGGGGGCGGCGTGTTCGACCGCTTCGCCGGTCACGTCGAGGACTTGTGGGCGAAGGGACGTGATGGGTGGACAGTCCCGACGGCGGAGGTGATGGATCATGCCCAGGCGTGACTACGAGGACGATCCGAACGCCCCCGAGGCGAACTCCTTGGTCCCGGGCGCGTCCGTCGTCGTGGTCGACGGTGCGGGCCGCGTCCTCCTCCAGCGCCGTACCGACAACGGAATGTGGGCCCTGCCCGGCGGCAGGATGGACATCGGGGAGTCGCTCGCCGGGTGCGGCATCCGCGAGACGCGCGAGGAGACCGGCCTCGATGTCGAGATCACCGGGATCGTCGGGACCTACACCGACCCCCGCCACGTCTTCGCCTACGACGACGGAGAGGTCCGCCAGGAATTCTCCATCTGCCTCCTCGGGCGGCCGGTCGGCGGGGAGCTGCAGGTGTCCGACGAGTCCCACGAGGTGGCGTGGTTCACCCCGGCCGAGACGGACGGGCTGCCGATGGTGGCGAGCATCCGGAAGCGGCTGGCCGACTGGCGCTCCGGGGCGATCCCCGTGGTGCGCTGACCGCAGTTCACCGGTGGAGTCACCGGCCCGCCACCCGGCGAAGGCCGCGCGAGGATCCTCATCGATCTCGCGGACCTGTACGCGTTCAGCCACGTGATCATTCTGGCGGTCCGGTGCCGCGCCCGGTACAGCAGCCGGGCGACACGTCACCACGGGCGAACGTTGCCTGATGCGGCACCAGAGAAACGCCTCTCAGGCGCCCTCACCCATGTCCGCGCAGGTCAGACCCCAGATTCGTGACTCCGGGCCGCTGAATTGCGCGGAACGCAGGCGAAAGGGTCGGCCGCGTCGCCCGGCACGGCGTAGGCCGAGGAACTGGGCATCCGTGTCCTCGCCCCTGAGGATTCGCCGCCCTGGTGGCCTACCAATCGGGGGCCTGACGCCTTCCCCCGACGCCTCCGGGCGGGCAACGGGAGGGCCGGGGCCGGACACCCCCGAGAAAACTCGGATACCGGCGGGCCCGAGGCATCGACAAGGATGCCTACGCACTCGCAGTCCGTACGCACCCCCCTGCACGAGGCGTGCGCGCGCATCCGTCGTCGCACGCACGCCTCTTCCCATGCTTCCGTGACGCTGGAGGAGCCCAGATGACCACCACCCGCAGGACGCACCGGCGCACCCTCGCCGCCTCGGCCACCACCGCCGTCGCGGTGGGCCTGTTGAGCCTCGGCGCCGCCCCTGCGGCCCACGCCGACACTCTCCCGACCCTCTGCAACCCCACCGTGGACCGCACCACCACGGAGCCCTTCAACGTGCAGATCACCCCCCTCGTCACCGACTTCCTGATCTACAACGTCGCCGCCGGCACCACCGGGCAGCACACCGACACCCTGAACCGGATCAGCTCGGTGACCACCACCGTCGACAACAAGACCGAGATCACCGCCACCGCCAGCGCCCTGTTCGCCAAGGTCGAGGTCAAGGTCGGCTTCTCGGTCCAGAAGGTCACCTCCAGCACCACCAGCACCACCGTCAGCGACACCTGGAACCTCAACTCGCCCGGCCGCTACGGCCTCTACCGCGGCACCCGGGTCGTCACCGGCCAGTACGTCAACCGCGTCTGCGCCCAGACCGGCGCCACCACCGGCCTCTGGGTCACCACCTCGCCGAGCCCCGGCACCTTCACCACCTATGAGGCCCCGGAGATCGGCTCCGTCGGCTGCGCACCCGCCCAGCCGGCCGGCACCGTGCGCCGGGCCGCCCAGCTCCTCATCAGCAGCTGCTGACCGCGCCCACCGACCCGACGACGACGGAGGACACCGTGACGAACCGCCCGCGCCGCACCACCCGCCGGGGCACCGCGCTGCGCGCCCTCGGCGCCACCGCCCTCGCCTCGCTGGCCGGCCTCACCCTGCTCGCCGGCCCCGCCTCGGCCGCGACCCAGGGCCTGGCCTCCAGCGAATGGCACGGCTACGTCTGCGACGACGGCTACTACCGGATCAGGACGCCGTTCAACCAGCTCCTGGAGCGCAACCTGTACAGCGCCTGGGGGCAGGCCATCCAGAACCCCGACACCGGTGGCTACAACCAGCAGTGGAAGGTGTGCCACTACCGGGACGACAACCAGTCCTACATCATCCGCAGCCGCCGCCACGAAGGCGAGTGCCTGGGCGTGTGGAAGCAGGACCCGAACGACGGCGCCACCGGGGGCGAGGGCGCCAACTTCAACGTGTTCGACTGCGAGGGGTGGATCTACGGCAACCAGATCTTCCACTTCCTCTACCCCAACCCCAGCAACACCAACCAGGTGGTCCTCCAGATCGGGCACAGCGGCTTCTTCGCGGCCCTCAATGACCCGAACGGCAGCACCGGCTCGGCCCTGGCCCAGTACTCCGACAGGATGACCGTGCTCACCCTGGAGCACCTTGCGTGACACCCCCCGCCCTACCCCGGGGCGGACCCGTCCGGACCGCCGGACGGGCCCGCCCCCGCCCCGGCGCCCCCTCCCCGCGGGCGCTCGCCCGGCTCCAACTCGCCCACCTGCGCACCGTCCCGTTCGAGAACCTGGCCGTCCACCTCGGCGAACGCATCGCCCTCGACCCCGACACCCTGCACACGAACGTCGTGACCCGCCGCCGCGGCGGCTTCTGCTGCGAACTCAACGGCGCCTTCGCCGCCCTGCTCATCTCGCTCGGCTAGATCACCCGCGCCGGGAGGCGGGGCACGGGCGCGGCCGTCGGCGGGGGCCGCCGACGGCCGCGTGGTCAACCGCTCAGGCGCTCAGGCGATCAGCCGTTCAGCACTGGGGGCGGCGGCCGTGGTTGGCCCCGCGCCTGGCCCGGGCCTTCTTCTTGCGACGACGCTTCGACGACATCGGCCACTCCTCTCGCAACCGGGACACCCCTGGTCTTCCACCGTTCCACACCCGGCCGGGGCCCGCCGCTCAGGCGCGGCTCTCCAGGGCGGCGCGCCAGGCGGGGCTGTCGACGTAGTGGTTGTCGAAGCGCTCGGAGGAGGCCGCGACGGCCGCCGGCGGGGTCTCACCGCGCATGACGCCGCCCAGCAGGCGCAGGTAGTCGAAGCGGTCCATGCCGGGGGTGAACAGGAACAGCACGTCGGCCTCGCGGCCGGGGGCGGCGGCGAAGGCGTGCGGGGTGTGCGGGGGCACGGCGAGGAAGTCGCCGGCGCCCAGGACGGTGACCTCCTCGCCGACCAGCACCTCCAGCGAGCCGCTGATCACGAAGAACAGCTCCCAGGCCCGGGTGTGGACGTGCGAGGGGGCTCCGGCGGCACCTTCCGCGAAGGTGGAGCGGTAGACGGTGAAGCCGCCCTGGCCCGGGTCGGTCTCGGCGAGCAGGGTCATGGTGGCGCTCGGGTCGGCGCAGGTCTCGGCCTCGGCGCAGCGGGTCAGGATCGGGACTGCGGTGGCGGGAGCGGCGGTGGCGGCGGTGTTCTTCGTCGTCGTCATGTGATCAATCTACGGCCGGATAGACCCATGAACAGGTGGCAATCGGCAGTCGTTTTCATGGGTCAATTCGGGTCGGCCGCCATGCGGCGCAGCGCGTTGCCGGTGGTCACGAGGTCCTCGGGGTCGGTGCCCGCAGGGTGCGGGGGCGGGGCCGGGGGCCGGAACGCCGTGTCGGATTACCGCCAGCGCCGGTGGTCCGGTGGCGGGAGAGTCGGTGACGGCTCGTGGTCGTGATCGCGGGTCCGTCCGTTCGGAACTCTGCGAAAGGCGCAGCGCATGCACGTCGTCCCCGGGCTCAAGGTCCTGTACTTCGGAACTCCGGTGGTGCTGGTCAGTTCGCTCAACGAGGACGGTTCGGCGAATCTCGCGCCGATCTCCTCGGCGTGGTGGCTGGGCCAGTCGTGCATGCTCGGTCTGGGCAACAACGCCCAGACCACCGCGAACCTGCTGCGGGAGGGCGAGTGCGTGCTCAACCTGCCCTCGTCGGCGATGGTCGGTGCGGTCGACCGGATCGCGCTCACCACCGGGAAGCGGGCCGTGCCGGACTACAAGGTGGAGCAGGGGTACCGGTACGAGCCGGACAAGTTCGCGGCCGGGGGGCTGACGGAGCAGGCGTCGGATCTGGTCCGGGCGCCACGGGTCGCGGAGTGTCCGGTCCAGCTGGAGTGCCGGGTCGTCTCGTCCCGTCCCTTCGGTGTCCCCGCGTCCCACGCCACGGCCTTCGAGGTCGAGGTCCTTCGCGCCCATGTCGAGGAGGAGTTGGTCATCCCGGGGACGCACTACGTGGACCCGCTGGGCTGGGATCCGCTGATCATGAAGTTCTGCGAGTTCTTCGGCGGTGGGCGCAGCGTTCACCCGTCGCGGCTGGCCGAGGGCTGGAAGATGCCGCACCGGCGCCCGTCGGTGACGGCGGGCTGAGCGGACTACTCCCCCGCCACCGCCGTCCCCGCCGCCGCCTCGCGCAGGAAGTCCGTGAAGGCCGCCACCGCCGGCGGTATCCGCTGCCCCCTGCGCGTTGCCGTGTACACGTGCCGGACGGGGGTGTCGTCGGGGTGCAGGGGGATGAGGGCGAGGTCGGGGCGGGCCGCGCGGGCGGCGAGGGAGGGGATCAGGGTGGGGCCCAACCCGGCGGCGACCAGGCCGAGTTTGGCGGTCCAGGCGGCGACGGCGTACTCGATCCGGGGCTGGAAGCCGCTGCGCAGGCAGGCCGCGAGGAGGGTGGATTCGGCGTGACGGCGGGCGGCGATCCAGGGTTCGTCGGCGAGTTCGGCCAGGCGCAGGCGCCGGCGGCGGGCGAGGCGGTGTCCGGGCGGGAGCGCCACCAGGACGGGGTCGTCCAGCAGCGGCCGCAGCTCGAACTGTTCGCCGTCGAAGGTGTCTTGCGCGTAGGAGGCGACCACCGCGAGGTCGATCGCGCCGTCGCCGAGCAGGTCCAGCAGGTGGGCGGAGAGGCCTTCGGTGAGGCTGATCCGCACGTGCGGGTGGGCGGTGCGGAAGGCGGCGAGCGCGCCGGGGACGAGGGCCGCGTTGGCGCTGTCGAAGGCGCCCACCCGCAGGTGTCCGGCGGTGAGTTCGGTGAGGGCGGCGAGGTCGCGCCGGGTGGTGTCGAGGCGTTCGAGCATCGCCTCGGCGTGTGGCAGCAGGGCGCGGCCGTGTTCGGTCAGCCGCACGCCGCGGGCCAGGCGGTCGAACAGCGGGGTGCCCAACTCGCTTTCCAGGGTGGCGATCTGGCGGGAGATCGCGGACTGGGTGTAGCCCAGCCGCTCGCCGGCGGCGGTGAAGGAGCCGAGGTGTGCGACGGTGCGGAAGACGTCCAGCCAAGCCATGTCCATTCCGCATGGATAGCATGCGGGACATTCGCTTGTCGCCTGGATCGCGGCTGCCTAGCGTGGCGGCCATGGAGAAGATCGCCTTTCTGGGGCTGGGCCGCATGGGCCTGCCGATGGCCCGTCGCCTCGCCGCCGCCGGCCACCCGTTGACCGTCTGGAACCGCTCCCCCGGCCGCGCCGACGGCCTCGCCGAGGCCGCCACCGCGGCGGAGGCGGTGCGGGGCGCGGACGTCGTCGTCACCATGCTGTCCGACCCGGCGGCCGTGGCCGAGGTGGCCGGAGCAATCGCGGCGCGGCTGGCGCCGGGCACGCTGTGGATCGACATGTCCTCGATCGGCCCGGCGGCCACCGCCGGACTGCGCGAGCGACTCCCCGACGGGGTGGGCCTGGTGGACGCTCCGGTGCTGGGCAGCGTGGGCCCGGCGGCGACCGGCGACCTGGTGGTCTACGCGGGCGGCGAGGACGCCGACCTGGACCGCGCGCGGCCCGTCCTGGAGCACCTGGGCCGGGTGCGGCGCTGCGGCGGCCCGGGGTCGGGGGCGGCGCTGAAGGTGGTGGTGATCGGCGCGATCGTGGCCTCGGTCGCGGTGGTTGGCGAAGTGCTGGCCGTGGCCGAGGAGTTGGGCCTTTCGCAGGAGCTGGCGCGGGAGGCGCTGACGGCCGGGCCGCTCGCGGGGGTGGTGGCCCGGGCGCACAGCGCCGACTCCGACTTCCCGGTCCGGCTGGCCGCCAAGGACCTCGCGCTGGCGGGCGGCGGGCCGGTCCTGTCGGCGGCCCGCGAGGTGCTGTTGGCGGACCCGTCGATCGCCGAGCGGGACCTGTCGGCGGTGGTGGGCTCCCTGCGGCGCCGGTAGGCCGCCGCCGGGGAACGCCCGCACCCGCCGACGCCGTTCGGATCCACCGCTGCTCGGGCCGGCCGCCCGTCCGGACCCGCCGCCGGACGTCAACGCGCGCAGCCGAAACCCACCCGATCGTGGGGCCGGTTCGCCGCGCTCCCCCGCCGGGACGTAGCGTCGTCGGCGAGCGGCCCGGGCGAGCCGGGCGTACGAGCGGTGGCAACCCTGGGGAGGGGTGGCGGACGTGCGGGGTGGGCGGATCCGGGCGGTGCTGGCGGCCGCGCTGGTGCTGGTGGCCTCGGGGTGCGGAGCCGGACCGGCCGACGGGGACGGGCCGGCGGGCGGGGACGGGACACCGCAGGGACGGGACGACGGCCGGCCGACGGCCCTGGTCTACCGGGGCCCGGCGGCGTGCGAGGGGTGCCCGGAGGCGGCGCGGACGATGCTGGAACACGACGGCTTCGCGGTGCGCTTCATCGGGCCGCAGGAGCAGGTGCGGTTCGGCCCGGCCGCGCTGGCCGGGGTGGCCCTGTACGTGCAGCCGGGCGGCACCAACGGGCAGGAGGTGGGCACCGCGTGGGGCCTGCTGGGGCGCGACCCCGGCTTCTCCCCGGACCTGGTGCGGGCCTACGTGCGCGGCGGCGGGCACTACCTGGGGCTGTGCATGGGCGGCTACCTGGCCGGGGACCCGGGCTACGACCTCCTGCCGGGCGACTCCGGGCAGTACATCCGCACCCCGGGCGCGGCCGTCACCGACGAGCGGGACCGGCTGGTCGACGTCACCTGGCGCGGCCGCCCGCAGCGGATGTACTTCCAGGACGGCCCGTACTTCGACGTCGACGGCCCGGACACGGAGGTCCTGGCCCGCTACCCGGGCGACCGCCCGGCCGTCGTGGTCGCCCCGTACGGCGCGGGCCGGGTCGCGGTCAGCGGCCCGCACCCGGAGGCCCCGGCCGACTGGTACCGCGACTACGAGCTGCCGGACGAGTCGCCGAGCGGCCGGACGCTGGGCAGCGACCTGCTGCACACCCTGATGGGCCCGGCACCGGCACCGGCATCCCCGGCCGGCTGACGGGCCGGGAGCCGGCCGGCTAACCGAGGACCGCGTCGACCTCGACCTCGACCAGCCACCGCTCGTCGAGGAGGCGCGAGACCTCCATGAACGTGCACGCCGGGCGGATCGTCGCGAAGCGCTCGCCGTGGGCGCGCGCGGCCTCCTTCCACCGCGTGATGTCGGTGAGCATGATGCGGGTCCGCACGACGTCCCCGAGCGAGGCGCCGGCCTCCTTCAGGGCGGCCTCGGCGATGTCCAGGCAGCGCACGGTCTGGGCGTGGACGTCGCCCTGCGCGACCGCCGTGCCGTCCTCGCCGATGGGTGCGGTGCCCGCGACCGCGACGTACGGGCCCTTGCGCACGGCCCGGGAGAAACCGATCCGGGGTTCGAGGGGCGAGCCGGAGCTGACGAGCTGTCGGGTGTTCTCCATGGCGCCATCGTCCCGCACCGGTGCACCAGTGCACCCGGCGCCGCGCTCGACGCCCTCCCGCCTGCGGAAAGGGCCCACCGGCCGGACCCGGAAGGCCGGCCCTGGGCGCCTGCCCGCACCGGCCCTCCCCCCGACCCCGGCGGGCCCGGGGCGGGTCAGGTGGTGCGGGGCTGGTTGAAGCGGAGCATGTTGCCCGAGGGGTCGCGGAAGGCGCAGTCGCGGACGCCGTAGGGCTGGTCCATGGGTTCCTGGAGGACTTCGGCGCCGGCGGCGCGGATGCGTTCGAAGGTGGCGTCGCAGTCGTCGGTGCGGAAGATGACGCCGCGCAGCAGGCCCTTGGCGAGGAGTTCGGCGGCGGCGTGGCGGTCGTCCTCGGAGGCGTGCGGGTCGGCCAGCGGGGGTTCCAGGACGATCTCCACGCCGGGCTGGTCGGGCGATCCGACGGTGACCCAGCGCATGCCCTCGAAGCCGACGTCGTTGCGGACCTCGAAGCCGAGGACGTCGCGGTAGAAGGCGAGGGCCTTGTCGTGGTCGTCGACGGCGATGAAGCACTGGGCGAGTTCGATGCTCATGACCGTCACGCTACGGGAGGCGTCCCGCCCTTGGCTTCCGTGCGCCGCAACGGGCGGGTGCGGATCTTGGCGACGCAGGCCGGGATCGCGGCGCCGTCGCCGTGGTCGCGGGCGCGGTAGGCGCTGGGGCTCTCGCCGACGAGTTCGGTGAAGCGGGTGCTGAAGGAGCCCAGCGAGGTGCAGCCGACCGCCATGCACACCTCGGTGACGCTCAGGTCGCCGCGCCGCAGCAGGGCCTTGGCCCGTTCGATCCGGCGGGTCATGAGGTAGCTGTACGGGGTCTCGCCGTAGGCGGTGCGGAAGCTGCGCGAGAAGTGGCCGGAGGACATCAGCGCGGTGCGGGCCAGGGCGGGTACGTCGAGGGGCTCGGCGTAGTCGCGGTCCATCCGGTCCCGGGCCCGGCGCAGCCGGACGAGGTCGGCCAGGGGGACGCGGGTCGCGCGGGGTTCACGGGTGGACACACCGACCACCGTACCGACCGCCGGTGACAGGCGGCTTACCCCGTCCGGCGCGGCCCGTTGGCGCCCGTGCCGCCGGGCCGACCACCCTGGGGGGACGGTCGGGCGAGGATCAGGGCGCGCGGCGGACGGCGGAGAGGGCGGCGGGGTGGAGAGCAACGGAACCGTCCCGCGCGCCCCCGGCAACCGGGCGGTGGTGCTGGGCGTGCTGGCCGCCACGGTCGTCCTGCTGCTGGCGCAGGCGGCCAGTGGCAGCAACGCCCGGCTGGTGCTGCTGCTGGTGTTCCTGCCCGCGCTGCTGGCGGGTCTGGGCACGGTCGCGCAGACGGTGGCCGTGTCGGTGTGGGTGACCGTGGTGGTGGTGGTGCTCACGGCGCTGTTCCCGCCGCCGGACCTGGAGGCGCGGGTGGGCACCCTGGTCGGGGTGGTCGGGGCGGAGGCCGCGGTGATCGGGCTGTGCGCGCGGCGGGTGCGGCGCGAGCGGGAGCTGTCGCGGATGCGGCAGAGCGCGGTGGCGCTGCAGCGCCAGTTGCTGCGCCCGCTGCCGGTGACGACGGCGGACGTGCGCCTGGACGGGCTGTACCGGCCGGTGGAGGAGGACGCCCTGGTCGGCGGCGACCTGTACGACGTCGCCGAGACCCCGTACGGGACCCGGGTGCTGGTGGGTGACGTGCAGGGCAAGGGCCTGCCGGCGATCGGTACGGGCTTCGCGGTGCTGAGCGCGTTCCGGGAGGCGGCGTTCCGCGAGGCGGAGCTGACCGATGTCGCGGACGCGTTGGAGGCGGCGGTCGAGCGGCACAACGCGTACGCGGTGCAGAGCGGCGAGCAGGAACGTTTCGTCACGGCGACCGTCCTGGGCCTGGGCGGGCCCGGTGACCGCGACGGCCCCAGGGTCGACGCCGCCGGGCCCGGGGCGGAGGACCCCCTGGCGGAGGACCCCCTGCTGGAGGACCCCGCCCCCGTGGTGGAGGCCGTCAACTGCGGCCACCTCGCCCCGTACCTGCTGCGCGCCGGCGGCCGGGTGGAGCCCGTCGCGCTGCCGGCCGGGATCCCGCTGGGCCTGGCGTCGCTGGCGGAGCCGGCCGGCGGTTCGCGGCCGCGGACGGTCCGGCGGTTCGCGCTGCCCGCGGACGGGGTGCTGGTGCTGCTGACGGACGGGATCACCGAGGCGCAGGACGCCGCCGGGGAGTTCTACCCGGTGGAGCTGGGCCTGGCCGAGCTCGCCGCGACCCCGGCCGACGCCCTGCCGGGGGCCCTGGACGAGCGGGCCCGGCGCTGGAGCGGCGGGCGCAGCCGCGACGACGTGACGGTGCTGGCCCTGCGCGGGGCGCCGTAGGGGCCGGGGCGCGCCCCGGCCGCGGCCAGGATGCGGTCAGCCGGCCGGTGGCGTGGATGCGGTTCAGCCGGTGGCGTGGATGCGGGCGGTCAGGGCGTCGGGGGGCACCAGGGGGTCGGGGTAGTCGAGGGGTTCGTCGCGGGTCCAGGGCTGGTGGACGGTGCGCCCGGGCAGGTGGGCGAGTTCGGGGAGCCAGCGGCGCACGTAGCTGCCGTCGGGGTCGTAGCGCTCGGCCTGGCGCAGGGGGTTGAGGACGCGGTTGGGGCGGGTGTCGTTGCCGGTGCCGGCGATCCACTGCCAGTTGAGCTGGTTGTTGGCGAGGTCGCCGTCGACCAGGAGGCGCAGGAAGTGGGCGGCGCCGGGGCGCCAGTCGTGGCGCAGGGTCTTGACGAGGAAGGAGGCGGTGATCAGGCGGGCGCGGTTGTGCATCCAGCCTTCGTGGGCGAGCTGGCGCATGCCCGCGTCGACGATGGGGTAGCCGGTGCGGCCTTCGCGCCAGGCCCGCAGTTCCTGCTCGTCGTGGTGCCAGCGGATGCCGCGGGGGCGGTAGTCGGTGTGGGCGGCGGCGGGGCGGGCGGCGAGGACCTGGTGGTGGAAGTCGCGCCAGGCGAGCTGGCGGACCAGGGCGTCGGCGCCGGGTCCGCCCCGGGCGGCGGCGCGGTGGGCGAGTTCGGCGGCGGACAGGCAGCCGAAGTGCAGGTAGGGCGAGAGGCGGGAGGTGGCGTCGGCGGCGAGGTCGTCGTGCAGGCGGTCGTAGTCGTCGGCGTCCCAGGCGCGCAGCCGGCGGCGGGCGGCCTGTTCGCCGCCGGGCGGCAGGCCCGGGGAGGTGCCGGCGGGGGCGGTGGGCAGCGGGTCGCCGTGTGGGTGGTCGGGGGTGGCGAGGGTGCGCGGGGCGGGCAGCAGGGGGCGGCGGGGGGCTTGCTGCCAGGCGTGCAGGTAGGGGGTGAAGACGGCGTAGTGGTCGCGTCCGGCGGGGGTGACGGCGCCGGCGGGGACGACGGTGAGCCCGTCGTGGAGGTGGAGCCGGTCCCCCAGGGCCCGGCGCAGGGCGGTTTCGCGGCGGGTGGCGAAGGCGGAGACGCCGGCGGTGGCGTGGACGGCGGTGGCGCCGCATTCGGCGGCGGCGCGGGCGGTCTGTTCGGCGGGGTCGCCGTGGCGCAGGACCAGGCGGGAGCCGGCCGCGCGCAGGGCGCGGTCGAGGTCGGCGAGGCTGTCGGCGAGGAAGGCCCGCCGGTTGGGCGGGGCGAAGTCGGCCTGCTCGACGGCGGGGTCGAGGACGAACAGGGGCAGGACCTGGTCGGCGCCGGTGCGGGCGGCGTGCAGGGCGGGGTTGTCGTGCAGGCGCAGGTCCTGGGTGAACAGGACGACGGCGGTGCTCATCGGGGCCTCGTACGGTGCGGCGGGTCGGTGGTTCGTCTGTGGTTCGTAGCCGCCGGGGAGACGGATTGGGTGAACCGACCGAGCGGACGGACCAGGTGGACGAACGGGCCCGGGCGGGCGGGCCGGCGTGTCGCGGCGGTGGGCGGCGGTGGGCGGCGGGTGAGAGACCGGTCACTCCCGGCTGCGGGGCCCGGCCTCGGCGATCTAGGGTGCTGGCATGATCCCCACACCGATATCCGACCCGATCTCCGACCCCGCGCACGCACTGCGGATGCTGATGGAGGGCAACGCCCGGTTCGTCGGGGGCAGCCCCGCGCACCCCAACCAGGACGCCGGCCGCCGGGCCGCGCTCGCCCCGGCGCAGCGACCCTTCGCGGTGCTGTTCGGCTGTTCGGATTCCCGGCTGGCCGCCGAGATCATCTTCGACCAGGGGCTGGGCGACCTGTTCGTGGTGCGCACCGCCGGGCACGTCACCGGTGCGGAGGCGCTGGGCAGCATCGAGTACGGGGTGAGCGTGCTGGAGTGCCCGCTGGTGGTGGTGCTGGGGCACGACTCCTGTGGTGCGGTGGCGGCGGCGCTGGACTCCCTGGAGCAGGGGCGGCTGCCGGGCGGTTTCGTGCGGGACGTGGTGGAGCGGGTGACGCCGAGCGTGCTGTCCGCCAGGGCGGCGGGCATCGAGGACCGGGACGCGATCGTGGACGAGCACATCCGCCAGACCGTGGACCTGCTGGTGGAGCGTTCCCAGGTGCTCGCCTCCAGGGTCGCGGCGGGCGAGGCGGCCGTGGTGGGCCTGTCCTACCGGCTGCGTGACGGCAAGGCCCGTCAGGTCGCCGCCCACGGGCCGGTGGACTGACCGACCGGCGGACCGACCGGCCCGGGGCCGCTCACCGGGCACCCGGCGGCGGCACCCGGCCGCGGCTCACGGCGCGATGGTCTCCCCGCAGGAGTCGCACACCCGCGTCGCCGGCAGCTCCAGGAAACAGTTCGGACAGATCGCCGGCGGGCGCGGCACGGCCGCGGCGGTGGCCGTCGCGGCCTTGCTCGCGCCCTTGGCCGTGGCCTTGGCCGTGGTGGTCGTCCTGCGCTCCACCGAGGCCAGCAGGCGCGGGGCGAGGGCGGGCGTGCCGCCGTCGGCGGGCAGGTCGGCGCCGAAGTGCCGGTAGCAGGCCAGGCGGGCGGCGGCCGCGTGCAGTTCGCGGTCCATCTCCTCGGCCACCGGCGGCTGCCCGGCCACGGTCAGCACCTCCTGGTAGGCGGAGCCGACCTTGCCGTCCGTCGCGTTGACCACCAGTGCCGTCAGCGGCGGGTCCCCGCGCCGGTGCGCCTCCAGGACCACCAGGGACAGCACCTTGCCGATCCAGTGCCGGTGGTTGACGCGGGTGCGCACCCCGGAGGCCTCCTGGACCGCCTCGGCCAGGTCCGCGTAGGTGATCACCGCGTGGTAGCGGCGCGCCACCTCCACCAGGGCCGGGTAGGCCGCCCTGGTCCACACGATGTGCGCCTGGGTGGCGCCGACGGCCACGCCGTCCGACACCCGCCAGTACCCGCGCTGCTGCTCCGCCATCCGCCCGCCCCTGTCCGCCTCGTCCGTACCCGTCCGCAGGTCTCCGCCGTGAGCGAGGCTACCCCGCTGCGGAGGGCCGCGGGCGGCCGGGGGCGGCCGGGGGCGGCCGGGGCCGGGACGCGGCGGAACACGGCGGAACGCCGGACGGAACGCCGGACGAACTGCCGAAACGGGACGCCGGACGGACCGCCGGACGGACCGCCCGACCGACCGCGGGCTTGACTTCAAGTCCTGTTGAAGTTGTCGAATGGCACCCGACCGCAGCCGTACGGGCACCGCGGTCGATGCCCCGCCCGTACGGAACCCGTACCCGGGGCCGGGGCCGCCGTCTTTCCGATCGTGCCGTCGGCGGCCCCGGCCCCCGGGTCACCCCACGTTCCGAGCCCCGCACCCCGTGCCCCTACCGCCCGGCCAGCGTCTCCACGAGCCGGGGCAGCCCGCCGTCGGCCACCAGGAAGGCCAGGTGGTCGTGGTAGTCCCGGCTGTGCACGATCAGGCCGTCACGGACCCGCAGCACCTGGATGTTGGCGCTCGCGAAATCGCGTCCGGTGGTGCGGTGGTGCGCCCGGTAGTCGAACTGGGCGACGATCACCTCGGGGTCGTCGGTCTCCCGCACCACCACGTTCTCCGCCCGCAGTTCCAGCGGCGTCTGCGCGCCGACCTGCGCGAACCGCTCGGCGAGGACGGCCCGTCCCTCGAAGCGGCGCGGCCCGACCGGTTCGAACACGGTCTCCACCACCGCGTCCTCGGCGTAGAGCCGGGCCAGCTCGGTGAACCTCCCCGCGGTGATGCCCTCCAGCAGCTCCAGGAAGACCTCGCGCGGCGACGGCGTTTCGGACATGATCAACCCCCACGGGACACGTCGCCGGAATCGGACCAGCGACTCCGGTTACCACGATACGGACCAACCACTCCGGTTGTCCACGGGGAGTCCGCGGCCGCCGCGGACGGAGGAAGGAGACGGGAATGAGCGGGGCCACGCCACGGCCGCTGCGCGCGGACGCCGCCCGCAACCGGGCCAGGCTGCTCGACGTCGCGACCGAGGTCTTCACCACCCGCGGCGTCACCGTGCCGACCGAGGAGATCGCCCGCGCCGCCGGCGTCGGCGTCGGCACCCTCTTCCGTCACTTCCCCACCAAGGAAGCGCTGCTGGAAGCGGTCGTGGTCCGCCGGCTGGAGACCCTCACCGCCGACACCGCCCGGCTCGCCGCCGGGCACCCGCCCGCCGAGGCCTTCCGGGCCTGCTTCCGCCTGGTCGTCGAACGGTCCGCCGGCAAGCAGGAGTTCACCCGCGCCCTGGCCGACGCCGGCGTCGACGTCCACGCCTCCCTGCGGGAGTCCTCCGACCTGATGCGCGCCCGGCTGGCCGGCCTGCTCGCCGCAGCGCAGCGGGCCGGGGCCGTCCGCCCCGACCTCGGCCTGCCCGAACTGGTCGCCCTGCTCGTCGGCGTGGGCACCGCGGTCGAGCACCTCGCCGACGACCCCGCCGCCCGCGAGCGGATCTTCGAGGTCGTCTTCGCCGGCCTGCGCCCGCGCTGACCCCCCCCCCGGGGCGGAGCGGCCCGGGGCCGGGGCGCCGTCAGGCGGTGCGCTCGGCGAGGGTGTGGGCGACGAGGGCGTTGGCGTGCCCGTGGCCGAGGCCGTGTTCGGTCTTGAGCCAGGCGACGAGTTCCATGTGCCTGACGAGGGGCGAGGCGCGGATCAGGTCCTTCCACTCCTCGATCGGGCGGCCGTGCTTCTTCTCGATGGACGGGAAGTAGGAGGCCGGGTTGCCCTTCGCCGCAGGGGCCTTCGTGGCGGGGTCCTTCGCGGCGCCCTCCTTCGCGGGGGCGGCGGTCTTCTTCGCGGAAGTGGCGGTCATGGCCGTGGTTCCTCTCGGTCGGTCCGGGCACCGCCGAGGCGGTGCGGTCACGGGTAGGACCTTGACTGCTCCCCCGCCTGAAGGCGGGGGATTCCGCCTTCGCCTGGGGGATTTCTGACTCGGACTGCATGGTGGCCCTGCGGACCGCCGTGTCTTACGCCCTCAACGTCAGCCGGGTACGAGTCCAGCCCGGACGAGCATCACGCGGGCGGAGTTCTTGTCTCTCGAGGAGACGGCTCCGCATGCGGTGCGTGTGTAGGTGCGTTCGGACAGTGGCAGGCGGTGCTTGGCTCTCGCCCCGCAGTGCGCGCAGTCCATGGTGGTGTGCCTGGGGTCGACCAGGTGCACGGCCCGGTGGTGCTTGCGGCCCATCTCGATCAGGGCGCGCTTGGTCGCTCCGATCGCCGCGTCGGCCGCCTTGCGGGCCATGGTGGTCCTGGCGAGGAACGTCGGGCGGAAGTCCTCGACCGCGAGGGCGTCATGGTCGCGGACGACCTGCTTGGCCCACTTGCGGGCGGTGTCCCGCCGCTGGTCGGCGACCTTGCGGTACGCCTTGGCGCGGAGCTTCTTCGCGTGCCGGTAGCCCTTGGAGCCGGGCTTGCCCTTCGGGGGCTTGCGCCGGGCCGCCATCCGGTCATACCGGGTCAGCACGTCCCGGGCCTTCCTGCCGTGCTCCGGGTGCGGCAGGTCGTGCGCGTCGCTGGTGGTGGTCGCGGTCTCCCTCACGCCCCAGTCGATGATGTCCTTCAACGCCTTCGCGCGGGACTTCGCGAAGTCCCGGATGATCTGCTGCTGCGGAACCGATGCCCCCTCGCGCAGCCAGGTCATCGCCCCACGGGCCTCGGTCAGCAGCCTGTCCAGCTGCGCCGGTCCGCAGGTGCGGGGCTCCTGCTCGGGGTTGGCTTGGTTCCAGCGGTGGACCGTGCGCGACATGTGGACGCACTCGTTCCACACCCAGCGCGCCCGGCCCCACTCCTGCCCGAGAGCCGCGAGGGCGGTGGACGAGACGCGCAGGCGGTAGGTGTACCGGGCGTGTCCGGTCACCGCCTCCACTGGCGTCGATATCGTCATGATTCGTTTTGCCCTACGCATCCCCGAAGACTTGCACGCGCGACTGACAGCCCAAGCCGCCCACGATCGACGGTCCATCAACTCCGAGATCCTGCACCTGCTTGACGTCGCTCTCGCCACCGTCGCTCAGACGCCGGATCGCCTTGACGCCGATCCGGCCACCCCTGACCCGCTGCGCGGGAAGCCGGATTCCTCCTCGGCGTCAACGCCGGGGCATCCTCCGGCTACTCGGTGACCGCACCGCGCACTCATCGCCCGCCGGAGGTGACCCGCGTCACACCGCGGCCGGGGCCCGGCGCCGGCCGCGTCCGGCGCGCCGTCCCGCGGGCGGGGTGGGGTCGGTGTTCCACGCGGCGACGGGGTTGCCGAGCCAACGGGTGGCGCCGGGGACGTTCTCGCCGCGCATGACGAGGGAGGCGGGGCCGACCGTGGTGTCCGTGCCGAGGGAGGAGTTGAGCAGGACGATGGAGTGCGGGCCGGTGGTGGAGCCGGCGCCGAGGTGGACCGGGCCCAGCCGCATGACGCGGTCGTGGAAGAGGTGGGTCTGCAGCACGGTGCCGCGGTTGACGCTGGCGCCGGCTCCGACGGTGACGAGGTCGCTCTCGGGCAGCCAGTGGGTCTCGCACCACACGCCGCGTCCGATCCGGGCGCCGAGGCTGCGCAGCCACAGGTTCAGGTAGGGGGTGCCGGTGATGGTGTGGCCGCCGAAGGGCATGGCGAGTTCCTCGACGAAGGTGTCGTAGAGCTCGTTGCGCCACACGAAGGAGGACCAGAGCGGGTGTTCGGCGACCCGGAAGCGTCCGACCAGCAGCCACTTGGCGGCGGTGGTGACGGCGCAGGCGACGACGGCGGCGCAGGCCAGGACGAGTCCGGCGCCGGCCAGGGCGGTGCCCAGGCCGTACTGGTCGCGCAGTTCCTGCAGGACGGCGAGGACGAGGTCGCCGAGCAGGGCGGCGAGGACGACGGGCAGCAGCCGGCAGGCCTCGACGCCGGCGCGGGCCCACATCAGGCGCCGGGGCGGGTCGTAGGTGCGGCCCTCGCCGCCGGCGTCGGCGACCCGGGGCAGCGCGAAGGCGGGGCGGCCGAGCCAGGAGGAGCCCTCGGGGGCGTGGGCGGGGGTGTCGGACAGCACGCCGACGAGGGAGTTGTCGGGCAGGTGGCGGCCGGGGCCGACGATGCCGGAGTTGCCGACGAAGGAGCGGCGTCCGACGTGGGCGGGGCCCAGGCGCAGCCAGCCGCCGCGCAGTTCGTAGGGGGCGACGAGGGTGTCGTCGGCGAGGAAGGCGCCGTCGTCGACGCGCATCAGGCCGGGCAGGGCGAGGACGGTGGAGGCTTCGACGCGGCGGCCGACGCGGGCGCCGAGCAGGCGCAGCCACACGGGGGTGAAGAGGCTGGCGTAGAAGGGGAAGAGGGTGCGCCGGGAGGTGTCGCTGAGGCGGCTGACGGCCCAGGCGCAGAAGGCGACGCGGCCGCCGGCGGGGTGGAAGCCGGGGCGCAGCGGCCGGGAGAGGAGGCGCACGAGCAGCGCTATGAGGGCGGCGTGGCTCAGCAGGGTGAGGGCGGCGAGGGGGATGGTGGCGGGCAGGAGCTGGAGGAGGGCGGCGGTCAGGGTGGTGTCGGTGTCGATCATCGGGTAGACGATGGCCAGGGCGGGCAGTGCGGAGATGATCGGGACGAGGCCGAGGAGGGCGAAGCCGGCGCCGTAGGCGAGGTTCCAGGTGCGGGTGGCGCGGGCGGGGGTGGTGGGCCAGTCGGCGAGGGGTTCGGTGCTGGGGCGGGCCGGGGAGCCGTGCCAGTGTTCGCGGGGCGGGACGGTGCCGGTGACGCAGGAGCCGGGGGCGATCTCGGCGTGGGCGCCGACGCGGGCGCCGGGCATGAGGGTGGCGCGGTGGCCGACGCGGGCGCCTTCGCCGACCTCGATGTGGCCGAGGTGGAGGGTGTCGCCGTCGAGCCACCAGCCGGCGAGGTCGGCTTCGGGTTCGAGGGAGCTGTGGGCGCCGAGGCGGGCGAGGCCGGTGACGGGGGGCAGGGTGTGCAGGCGGACGCCGGGGCCGACGCGGCAGCCGAGGGCTCTGGCGTAGCGCACGGCCCAGGGGGTGCCGGCGAGGGCGGCGGTGCCGAACATGGCGGTGTAGCGTTCGGCGGCCCACAGCCGCAGGTGGACGTGGCCGCCGCGGGGGTGGCTGCCGGGGCGGATGCCGGCGGTGAGGGCGCGGGCGCCGGTGGCGGCGAGCAGGGTGCGGCCGGGGGCGCTGTAGAGGAGGAGCAGGCCGGTGACGACGGGCCACCAGGAGGTGTGCGGGGCCCAGGCGAGGTGGTTGCCGGTGAGGTTGTCGAAGGCGACGAGGACGAGGATCCAGCGCAGTCCGGCGAGGGAGAACATGCCGAGGAGCAGGAGGGTCTGCCACAGGGCGGCGCTGCGGGGGGTGCGGCGTACGGGGCGCCGGTTCTGCGCGGGGGCGGTGGGGTGCCCGGGTGCGGTGGCGGGGTGTCCGGGTTCGGTGGTGGTGGCGGGGGTGAGGGTGTCGAGGTAGGCGGCGAGGTCGCCGAGGACGGGGTGGGCGTAGAGGTCGGCGACGGAGACGCCGTTGTGGCGGGTGCGCAGTTCGGAGACGAGGCGGGCGGCGGTGAGGCTGGAGCCGCCGAGGGCGAAGAAATCGTCGCCGGTGCCGGGGGCGGTGCCGAGCAGGCGTTCCCAGTGGCCGGCGAGCCAGCCGGCGGTGCCGTCGGGGGTGTCGGCGGGGCGGTCGGCGGCGCCGGTGGTGGTGAGCGGCCAGGGCAGGGCGTTGCGGTCGACCTTGCCGGAGGTGCGGGTGGGCAGGGAGTCGACGAGGGCGAGGACGGGCACCAGCGGGGCGGGCAGGCGGTCGAGGAGCTGGTGGCGGGCGGCGGTCAGGTCGGGGGTGGTGCCGGGCTGGGCGACGAGGTAGCCGACGAGCAGGTCGGCGCCGGCCGGGGTCTTGCGGACGGCGGCGGCCGCGGCGCGGATGTGCGGCAGGGCCTGGAGGGCGGCGTCGATCTCGCCGAGTTCGATGCGGCGGCCGCCGAGTTTGATCTGGTCGTCGGCGCGGCCGAGGAAGATCAGGCCTTCGGGGTCGTTGCGGACCAGGTCGCCGCTGCGGTAGACGCGCGGGGAGGCGAGGGCGGGGTGGGCGCTGAACTTCTCGGCGTCCTTGGCGGGGTCGAGGTAGCGGGCGGTGCCGACGCCGGTGATGAGCAGTTCGCCGGTCTCGTACCAGGGGACGGGGTTCCCGGCCTGGTCGACGACGGCGATCTCCCAGCCGTCCAGGGGGGCGCCGATGCGGACGGGGCGGCCGGGCAGCATGCGGGCGGCGGTGGCGACGACGGTGGTCTCGGTGGGGCCGTAGGTGTTCCAGAACTCGCGGTGGGGGGTGGCGAGGCGGTCGACGAGTTCGGCGGGGCAGGCCTCGCCGCCGACGATGATCAGGCGCACGGCGTCCAGGCACTCCTGCGGCCACAGGGCGAGCAGGGTGGGGACGGTGGAGACGGCGGTGATGCGGCGTTCGACGAGCCAGGGGCCGAGGTCGGTGCCGGCCTTGACCAGGGAGCGGGGGGCGGGGACGAGGCAGGCGCCGTGGCGCCAGGCCAGCCACATCTCCTCGCAGGAGGCGTCGAAGGCGACGGACAGGCCGGCGAGGACGCGGTCGCCGGGGCCGAGGGGCCGGCGGGGCAGGAAGACGCGGGCTTCGGCGTCGACGAAGGCGGCGGCGCTGCGGTGGGTGACGGCGACGCCCTTGGGGCGGCCGGTGGTGCCGGAGGTGAAGATGATCCAGGCGTCGTCGGCCGGGGTGGGCCAGGCGGGGCGGCCGGAGGGCCGGGCGGCGGGTGCGGCGTAGAGGCGGCGTTCGGCGCCGATGACGGCGCAGACGGCGGCGTCCTGCCAGATCATCTCGGCGCGGTCGTCGGGGTCGTCGGCGTCCACGGGGACGTAGGCGGCGCCGCAGCGCAGCACGGCGAGGACGGCGACGTAGAGGTCGGCGGTGCCGGAGGGGATGCGCACGCCGACCCGGTCGCCGGTGCCGATGCCGTGGGCGGCCAGCTGTCCGGCGAGGGCGTCGACCTCGTGGAGCAGGGCGCGGTAGCCGAGGACGGTGTCGCCGGTGTCGAGTGCGGGCGCCTCGGGGTGGGCGTCGGCGGTGGCGGCGATGATGTCGAGCAGGCTGCGGGGGTGGGCGGGCTGGGCCACCGGCCAGCCGGCCGCGGGGCCCGGGTGGGGGCGGTGCAGCGTGCCCGGGCCGGCTGTGTCGTGGCGTGCGTCCATGGGGGTCTGTTCCTCGGCTCCGGGGTTCTGGGGGGCGCGGACGGGCTGTGTCGGTGTGACGAGAGGTGACACTGAGGTCACCGACGGGTGCGCCCACTCACCATGACTCCACTGGGAGTCCGCTGGATGCAGCGGAGGTACGGTCAAAGGAAATTCTCATCATCGATGCCGGATGGGGCCGACAGGGTGCGATTCGAATGTCGTTTCGGTGATGTTCGGGCATTTTCGCTGGTGAAGCGTAATCGCCGGACGGTGGAGCGGCGTGACGGGAGAGGGAAGAGTGATGAACACCATGGCGTCCGGCACGGTACCGGTAGTGAGGGGGTCGCTACCGAATCGGGGGGTTTTGGTCGGATCATCAGCCCGTTCACGCCGCTCACATGTTCGTGTGGGATTCTGCCGCTCCCCGCACCGCGGGCACTTCCTGTGAACAGTCCGTGGAATGCGGCCGACGGCGGGGCTTTCCCTGAGCGGGACGAGGGAAATCCCTCACCGAATGGGAGCACAGCCGGCCGGAATCCGCTCGGTCTCGTCTGGTACGTGGCGTACGGCTCCAACCTGCTCGCCGCCCGGCTCGCCTGTTACCTGCGCGGAGGCCGCCCGGACGGCGGAGCGCGCGCCTACCCCGGCTGCCGCGACCGGCGCCCCGCGCGCCGGGCGGTCGCGACCGTCCTGCCGGGCACCCTGTACTTCGCCGGCCGGTCCCGGGTCTGGGGCGGCGGCTCGGCCTTCTACGACCCGTCCGTGCGCGGCGAGGTGCCCGGCCG
The DNA here is from genome assembly GCF_040685975.1 of Kitasatospora sp. NPDC086791. NCBI lineage: Bacteria > Bacillati > Actinomycetota > Actinomycetes > Kitasatosporales > Streptomycetaceae > Kitasatospora > Kitasatospora sp. NPDC086791. The sequence goes on from NZ_JBFBOC010000019.1 coordinate 115,300, forward strand.
GGCCTACCTGCTGACCGCGGGGCAGTTCGCCGACCTCGCCGCCCAGGAGGCGGGCCGCTCCCCCGGCGCCGACCTCGACCTCACCGGGGTCCTCGCCGACGGGCGCGCCGTGCTGGGCCCGGGCCGCCACGAGACGCTGCTGCGCGTCGGCGAGCTGGACGGGCACCCGCTGCTGACCTTCACCGCGCCCTGGGGCGTGGCCGGCGCCGACCTGAACGCCCCGGCCGCCGCCTACCTGCGCACCGTGGGCGCGGGCCTGGCGCAGTCGCACGGCTGGGGGCCCTGGCGCAGCGCCGGCTACCTGGCGACCCGCCCGGGCGCGGCCGGGTCCTGGACTCCGGGCGCGGTGGCTGCGCTGCTCGGGTGAGCGGGCGGGGCGGCGGACGGGGCGGGCGGACGGGGCGGGGCACCCGGTCGGCCCGGCGGGCGGGCGGCCCGGTCCGGGTACCGCCCGTTCAGGCCGGGACGGGTGTGGTGGCGGACGGCGGGGAGCAGCGCGGGGTGGTCGCGCAGACCGTCAGCTGCTGCCAGGTCCCGTCCCGCGGGACCTGCACGGTCCACAGCACCGGGTAGGGCAGGCCGCAGATCGCGCAGGCCCGGCGCGGCGGCGCGGCGGCGGGCTGCGCGTACGGGTTGGCCGGGTTGGCCGGCGGCGGGGAGGGCCACGGCTGGGCCAGCGAGGGCACCCGGTGGGGCACGGGGGCGGGGGCGGCCGGTGCCGGGTACGGGACGGTCGGGGGTCCGAACCCGGTGGCGGGCGGCGCCACGGGCGGGGGCGGTGGCGCGGGTGCGGGTGCGGGCGGCGCGGCGGGTGCGGGCGGCGCGTCAGGTGTGGCTGTGGGTGCGGGTGCGGGTGGCGCCGCCGGCGGGGGCGGTGCCACGGGCGGCGGCGCGGGCGGCGCCAGGGGCGGGGGCGGTGTCGGACGCACCGCGGGCATCGGCGGCACCGGTGGCGTGTCGTCCCAGACGCGCAGGTCGCGGAACGGCGTGCGGAAGTCGTGCCCGCACTTGCCGCAGGTGGTGAGCACGGCCTCCGCCCGCTGGTCGCCGCACGCGGGGCAGAAGGTGACCGGGCGTTCGTAGGACTTGGTGCTCTCGCAGCGGGTGCAGATGAAGTCGGGTTCCAGCTTGGCCTGGCGGAACACGGTGCTGAAGACCTGGAATGGGTTGGGGTTGTCGCTCCCGGCGGTCACCCCGAGCAGGGACACCACCATCTTGAGGTTGCGGTTCCTCGCCCGCAGCCGCTTCAGGTCCAGGTTGACGACCTTGGACTGCTTGCAGTCCTGGCAGACGCAGAGCGTGCGCACGGGCAGTTGGGAGCGGATCGCCGCCTGCTGGTACAGGAACTGGAAGGTGAGCCGGTGCCCGTCCGGGACCTCCACGCTCTGGAACCCGGGGGCGCCCTGGGAGAGCCTGGTCTCGATCAGCGCGGCGAGGTCGATCACCTTCGCCCGGAGCGCGTCCGGCAGCGAGGGCGCCTGGCCCGCGGCGGCCTGCTCGGAGCCGATCAGCGCGGGGATCGCCAGCAGCGCGCCGACGGCGGGCATGGCGAGCACCACCGCGCCCGCGTCCGAGACGAACCGGACGTGGGTGATGCCCGCCCAGCCCGCCGGTCCGACGCTCCTCGTCGCGCCCGGCAGGCGCCCGGCGAACGCCGAGGAGGCGCCGTCGACGAGGCGCTGTCCGGCGGCGTGGCCGCGCTCCGCGACGTCCGAACTGCGCTGGCGCGCCCACAGGTGCGGGGCGGGGAACCCGCCGGCGGACGTCCCGGGGACGAGCGAGGCGATCGCCTGGTCGAAGGCGGCGAGGGTGGACAGGAACGCCTGCTGGAAGGGTTCCTGCACCCCGACCAGCACGGTGGACAGCGCCCGGTCCGAGAGGTGCACCCGGACCACCGCCGCCTGCGGCCCGGCGTCGGGGACCACGTTCAGCCGCGCCAGCATCGGCACCTGGTCCGGCATCATCATCACCGCCCGCACGGCGGAACCGCGTTGGGCCTCGATGACGGTGGCGAGGTTGGTGGTGAACTGGAAGCCGGACCGGTGGAGCACCGCCACCACGGCGTTGCGGACCTGCTCCGGCGGCGCCGCGATCCGGCGTTCGGCGTCCAGGGTGATCGAGGGCACAGCACCTCCAGTGGCGGCAGGCAGGGCGGATCAGGCCACCCGGCGCCGGGCGCCGGGTGGCCTGGGCGTCGTCAGATCAGGTCCTCGTACGACGCCGAGTCGCCGCCGTAGGCCGCGTCGGTGTCGTACGCCGAGTCGCCGCCGTGGGACGGGTCGTGGTCGTGCGCCAGGTCGTTGTCGTGGGAGAGGCCGCCGTCGTCGTGGAAGCCGAAGCCGCCGTCCTCCGCACCGTGGCCGTAGGACGCCTCGGATTCGTAGGAGGCGGCGAAGGTGTCGGTCTCCGTCACGGACAGGTAGCTCTCGAAGGTGACCTCCGAGACCTCGACCACCTGCGCGACCTCCACCGCCTCGACGACCTCCACCGCCTCGACGACCTCGACGGCCTGGACGACCTCCACCGCCTGGACCTCGTGCACGTCGACCTCGGCCTCGACCGCGAACGTGCTCTCCGCGTACTCCTCGACCACGACGGCGTCGGTCTCGGTGTACGAGAGCGAGGCGCTCTCCTCCACGGCGTAGCCGTCCACCAGGAATCCGTCCCACTCGCTCATGTGCTCCCCCACCGTCGTCGGCGTCCCGGTCGGACTGGCCCCCTGCAACGTCCGGGATCACAATAGGGCCCAGCGGTGCCACGTAACACCGGAGGTTGCGATTGCGTGGTGAACCCGTGACAGAGTCTCCCCACCCCTGCCCGGCGCCGGTGTCGGGAGCGGTGTCGGGGGGCGGCACCGCCGCCCGGGCGCGGCGGTGCCGCCCGGCGGACTGCCGGGCGGCACGGGAGACAGCGGCTTGGCATCGCCAACATCGTCACCGCTTCGACCGGCTACCGGGCCGCCGGACGTGGCCTGAACCGGCACCGCAAACGGCAACTGGAACTCCGGAAGAAGTTGCAGGCCAAGGGCACCAAGTCCGCGAAGCGCCTCCTCAAGAAGCGTTCCCGTAAGGAAACCCGACACACCCCCAACGTCAATCACCTCATCTCGAAGACCATCGTCACGACCGCTGAACGCACCGGCTCCGGTATCGCCTTGGAAGACCTCACGGGCATCCGCAGCCGGGTACGGCTCCGCAAGGACCAGCGGACTTCTCTGCACTCGTGGAGCTTCCACCAGCTCGCCGCCTTCACCGAGTACAAGGCGAAGCGCGCCGGGGTGCCGCTGGTGTACGTCGATCCCGCGTACACCAGCCAGCAGTGCTCCGAGTGCGGCCACATCGACCGGAAGAACCGCGTCGATCAAGCGACGTTCGCGTGCCGGTCCTGCGGGACCGTCATGCACGCGGACCACAACGCGTCCTACAACATCGGCCGCAAGGGCGAGACCGTGTGGACCGCGGGGCGTGAGTCACGCGTCCCTGCCATCCCATAGGGGTGTCTGGACGGAGGAGGCCACGCGGCAGCCAGCCGCGCCCTACCTCCAAGCCCGCTCCTTCAGAGCCGGGTCAAGTTGACAGCGGGCGGGGTGTCCAGTAGGCGGTCAGCCGGGCGGCTCCGGGCTCGACGTTCTTCCAGCTCCCCTGGAAGGTGAGCACCGCGGCGGCCGCCGTCGGGAAGCCGGAGCGGTTCATCCGTGCCAGGAGGTCGTCGTCGGCCTCGCCGGCCAGGGTGTCGGCCAGTGCGTGGACGCCGGGGTTGTGGCCGACGGCGACCACGTCCTGGACCTCGTCGGACACCTCGGTGAGGACCGCGATGAGCTCTCCGGGGCTCGCGTCGTAGAGCCGCTCCTCGTAGACGGTCCTCGGCTTGGCGGTGAGTTCGGGGACGACGAGCTGCCAGGTCTCCCGGGTCCGCAGGGCGGTCGAGACGAGCGCGAGGTCGGGGGTGAGGCCGGCGCCGGCGAGCCAGCGGCCGAGCGCCGGCGCGTCCTTGCGGCCTCGCGGGGCGAGCGGGCGCTCGTGGTCGTCCACCTCATCGGGATGCCCGGCCTTGGCGTGGCGGACCAGGACGATCCGGCGCGGAAATTCCTCGGACACGGGGCTTCTCCCTCTCCCCCGCACGGGCCCTTCCCGCACGGACGCGACAGCGACAGCGACAGCGACGATCGTGGCAGGCTCGACCGGGCGGCCACCCGCACCGACCGCCCGTTGACCGGTACGAGCCGGTGAGGTTCACCCGTGCGGGTGACGTTCCCCGGGTACCGGCCGGTCGCCCGCCCGGCCGTCGCTCCCGGGCCCGGGATCGCACCCCTGCTTTCCCGCACCGAAAAGGCTACGTTGCGTTCATGAGACCGGCAATGAATCCGGCGCGCGACGTCGGCATCGACGTCGCAGGTGGACGACGTGGAATCAGTTCACCGGCAGAAGGCCTGATGCAACGACAGAAAACCTGCTCATTGCACTCCCTCGAAATCGAACGCTAGGGTGACGGCACCACGCACGGATCACGAAGGAGCGCGCGCGATGCCCGGCGGCAGACTCACCCAGCAGGAACGCCAGCAGATCGCGCTGGGGCTGGCCGACGGCCTCGCCTACGCGGAGATCGCCCGCCGCCTCGGGCGTCCGACCTCGACCGTCACGCGCGAGGTCATCCGCAACGGCGGCCCCGCCGCCTACCGCGCCGACCTCGCCCACCGCGCCACCGAACACCGCGCCCACCGCCGCCGGAAGGCCGCGCCCCGCGCGCCCGGCACGCCCCCGCAGGCCCACGGCCGCGACGCCGAGGCCGTCCGCGCGTACGAGGAGACGTTCACCACCGTCTTCATGCACCAGGGCCTGCCCACCATGACGGCCCGGGTGCTGGCCGGCCTCTACACCACCGACAGCGGCAGCCTCACCGCCGCCGAACTCGCCGCCCGCCTCCAGGTCAGCCCGGCCTCCGTCTCCAAGGCGGTCGCGTTCCTGGAGAGCCAGGGCCTCGTCCGCCGCGAACGCGACGAACGCCGCCGCGAGCGCTACATCGTCGACGACGACGTCATGTACCAGTCCACGATGGCCGGCGCCCGCGGCACCGCCCACCTCGCCGAGATCGCCCGGCAGGGCGTGGGCGTCCTCGGCGCAGGCACCCCGGCCGCCGCCCGTCTGGAGAACATCGCCCGCTTCGTCGACTTCGTCTCCGAGAGCATCGCCCGCGCCGCCGACCAGGCCCGCGAGATCCTCCACACCAAGCCCGAACCGGCCCCGGACGCCGGGGTCACCGCCGCGCGGGGCGCAGCCGGGTGAACCACCAGGCCACCGCGAGGTTGGGGATCCAGCACAGCCAGGCGATCACCGCGTAGGAGGTGTGGAAGTCCAGGTCCGCCACCTTGACGGCGACCAGCATCAGCCGCAGCGTGACGGCGGCGAAGGTGAGGGCGAAGCTGCGGACCATCCAGCGGCGGTGATCGTCGATCCGGCGCTGCAGGATCATCCGCAGGCCGATGCCGCCGGTGATCAGCCAGGCCAGGCCCAGCCAGGCGAAGCCGAGCCGGGCGGCCACTCCCCCGTAGGCGACCGGCGCCAGCAGCAGCGCGCCGATCCCGCCGACCAGGCAGCCCAGCAGGTAGGTGACGCCGAGGCGGCGGTGCCAGCGCGGCGACCGCCGCCGCAGCCGGTCCGAGAACTGCCACGGGCCGACCGCGAGCGCCACGGCCGCGCCGGATATGTGGACGCCGAGCGGCAGTTCGTGCGCCAGGTAGGTGGCGCGCTGCTCGGTGAAGAACGCCTCCGGGTCGAAGCCCGCGTACCGGGCGGCGAGCAGGGCGATCAGCGTGGAGAACAGCGTCATGATGGCCCAACCGGCCCGTGTGATGCGCATGCCCCGAGTGTCGGGGCCCGCCGGCGGGGCCGGCATCCGGGTCAACCCCGAGAGGGATCCCCCAAAGAACCCTCATTTCGCCTGCGGGAAAAGGAGGTTGGCGGCTTTTGCGGCCCGCCCGGGTCGGCGCCATGGGGCAGGCCCCCCAATCGTCCCTGAGGCAGACCCGAGTGCGCCCCGGCGGGGGCCGGGAATGGTTAGCGTCCGGACATGACCTGGAATCCGCGCAAGCACCTCGCCGTGGCGGCCGCCGTCGCCGTGCTGCTCCCCGCCGAAGCCGCCGGCGCCGTCGCCTCTCCCGCCGCCACCACCACTGCCACCACCGTTTCCGCGCCTGCCTCCACGGCTGCCTCCGCAGAGCGGTTACGCCGGGACGTGGAGGCGATCCACGCCCTGGGGATCAGCGGCGTCCAGGCCCGCGCGGTCGGGCCGGACGGCCGCCAGGCGGTCGCCACCAGCGGCACCGCCGACCTGCGCACCGGCCGCCCGGTGTCGCCCGACGGCTACTTCCGGATGGCCAGTACGGCCAAGACGCTGGTCGCCACGGTGGTCCTGCAGCTGGAGGCCGAGGGCCGGCTGTCCCTGGACGACCCGGTCGGCCGGTGGCTGCCGGACGTGGCCTGGGGCGAGGACTACGACCCCGCCCGGATCACCGTCCGCGACCTGCTGCGGCACACCGGCGGCATCTCCGACGCCGGTCTGCCCGGGTACCGCACGGCGCGGGAGTACGACCGGCAGCGCTTCCTGGTCCACCGCTCCGAGGAGTTGGTCGCCCGCGCTATGACCCAGGAGCCCGACACGGGCTGGAGCTACTCCAACACCGGGTACGTCATGCTCGCCGTGATCGTCGAGCGGGCCACCGGCCGCCCCTCCCACCAGGAGATCGAGGACCGCCTCCTGCGCCCGCTCGGCCTCGACCGGACCCGGTGGACCGGCCTCTCGCCCGTCCTGCCCCAACCGCACGCCCGGGCCTACGAGTTCTACGGCCCCGGCGCCGAGAAGGACGTCACCGTGCAGATCCCGGTGTCCTACGAGCTCTCCTGGGTCACCACCACGCAGGACGAGAACACCTTCTTCCGCGCGCTGCTCTCGGGCCGCCTGCTGCCGGCCCGTCAGCTGGCCGCGATGAAGGAGACCGTCGACGTCTCCGGGAACCCGCAGGCCGCGCGGCTGTGGCCCGAGGGCAGCCGGTACGGGCTCGGCCTGATCCGGCTCCCGCTGGACTGCGGGGGAAGACCGGGGGCCTACTGGAGCCACGAGGGCGGGGACGGCGGCTACATCACCCTCAACGGCGTCACCGAGGACGGCCGGCGCAGCGCGGTGGTCTCGATGTCGGAGGCGCGCGGCGACACCGTGGAGCACATCCTGGAGCAGGAGCACGCGGCCGGCGCCCTGATCGAGCACGCGCTGTGCGCGGGCGACTGACCGCCCGCCGGCGGGGTTCGGGGCGTGCGCCGGCCGAGTCCGGGGAGGAGTTCAGTCGTCATAGGTGAGGCGCTCGTACCGCAGGCCCTTGCGGAGCAGGTCGACCACCCGCAGGAGGTCGAGCGGGCGGGCCGGTCCGAGGTCGATGAGGTAGTTGCCGGTGAGGCGGCCGTACTCCCAATCCACCTCGACCGAGGGCAGTTTCACCCCGCCGAGGGCGAGCACGGTGGTCAGGTCGTCCAGGACGGAGGCGGCCTGCCGGCGCTGCTCGGCGGTGGCGCGGGACAGGGGCGAGGGCATCACTTCTCCCCCGGCCGCATGGAGACCTCGAAGCCACGCCGGGCGCTGTGGGCGTCGGAGAAGAAGGCGAACTCCTTGAGCTCACCGGAGTCCTGGCGCAGCCACACGCCGGCGGCCTCGTTGCGGACGAGGTAGCGGCGGGCCGCGCGGTCGAAGCGCACGCCGTGGCCGTCGAAGCGGGGGGATTCGTCGTGGAGCATGGGAAGAGAACCCTCTGCGATCGGAGTTTCACGTTCTGTGCTCATGATGGCGTGGCGACGTCTACGATCGGAAGCAGCTTGCTACTTGCCCTCGGGCCGGTCAGAAGTTGAGGACTGCCATGAACAAGAAGAACGTCGACCCGGAGTCCAGCCCCTGGGCCCCCTTCGGGATCCAGCTCCGCAAGTCGCGAGAGGCCAAGGGTCTCCGGCAGGAGGAACTGGCTCCGCTCCTGGAGTGCTCCCCCTCGCACCTGTCGTACATCGAACTTGCGCACCGACCCCCGAGTCGCAGGCTCGCCGAACTGGCGGACGAAGCGCTCGACACCGGCGGCACGCTGCTGCTGATGTGGTACCAGCTGAAGAACGCGGCGATCCTGGAGGGATTTCCGGAGTACGCCCGCTACGAGTCCCTCGCGGAACAGATCAAGATCTTCGAGATCGACATCGTCACCGGACTTCTGCAGACCCGGGCCTATGCGACCGCGATCGAGATGGGTTACGCCAGGCAAGGCAATGGGACCGAGAAACTGGCGGACGAGCGAATCGAGTTCAGGCTCAACCGCCAGAAAATCCTGGAACGGACCTCCCCTCCGCTCGTCCACGTGGTGTTGGACGAAAGCTGTCTCAGGCGGATCGTCGGTGGGCGCGACATCATGGTCGAACAGCTGCTCCACCTTGAGCAGTTGACCACGCGCTGCAACGTCGTCGTCCAGGTAGCGCCATACTCCTTGGGCGAGAACCGGCCGTTCACGCACATGGCGCACCTCCTTACCATGCCGAACCGCAAAGTTCTCGCTTACGGCGAGATCGAGCAGCGCGGATACATCGATCGCGATTCCAAGTCGGTCGCGGTCCTGACCAAGAGTTACGATCGACTTGCGGTCGAGGCCCTTGGCCAAACCGAATCGCGAGCCTTCATCCGTGCAGTAAGGAGGGACTTGGAGTGGATGTCGACCTGACGGGCGCTTCCTGGCGGAAGAGTTCATACAGCGGCGGTGGCGGTGCCGCGTGCGTCGAGGTCGCCGACGGCTTCACCGGCGTCATGCCCGTACGCGACTCCAAGGACCCCTCCGGCCCTGCCCTGGTCTTCTCCTCCCCCGCCTGGCGGTCCTTCGTCACCGCCGTCCGCACCGGCGAGTTCGACGCCCGCTGAGCAGCAGGTCGGCCCCGCCGACGTCCTGCTCAACCCCCGTAATCCCCTTGCCCGTCGGCTCCGGCGACGGATGCAATGTCCGGCATGACTACGCCACCATCGCCCGCTGTCCCCGCGCCGGCTTCCACATCCTCCGTACGCATCGGTGCCCTCGCCCCGCTGAGCCGGCCCGGCTGGGTCGAGGCGGGCCGGCACCTGCTGGCCGGGCTCGAACTGGCCGCCCGTGAGGTCAACGACGCCGGCGGGATCGGCGGCCGGCCGCTCGAACTGCTGGTGCGGGACACGGCGGCCGATCCGCAGCGCGCCGAGGCGGCCGTGGACGAGCTGGCCGGCCTCGGGGCGGCCGCCCTGGCCGGGGAGTACCACAGCGTCGTCGCCCGCTCCGTCGCCGCCCGGGCCGACGCGCTCGGCCTGCCGTTCCTCTGCTCGTCGGCGGTGCTCGACGCGCTGACCGAGCAGCCGACGCCGTGGGTCGCGCGCATCTGCCCGGCGCAGTCGCACGGCTGGAAGGTCTACGCGGACTTCCTCCTCGGCGCCGGGCACAGCCGGATCGCCCTCGCCGTCCAGCCGAACGTCTACTGGGCGGCGGGCACCGCCATCCTGCGCGACCACCTCGCCGCGCGCGGCGGCACCGTCACCGAACTCGACCTGAACGCGCTCTCCCCCGCCGCCGTGTGCGACGAACTCGTCCGGCACGGCGCGACGGCGCTGCTCCTCCTGGTCGGCGCCCCGGAGTCGGCCGCGCCGCTCGTCGCGTCCGTCCGCGGTGACCAGCGCCTCGCGAAGCTCCTGATCGGCGCCCCGGCCGGGCAGCCGGAGTTCGCCGAGTGGGCCGCGCCGCTGGGCGACGGCGGCTCGGCGGTGCCGTTCCTGCGCTACCTGCCCGAGCGCCCGACCCCGCTCGGTGCCCGCGTCGAGGCCTCCCTGCGCGGGAAGTTGGGCGCGGCGCCCTCCTTCGTCGCCTTCGAGGGGTACGACACGGTCACCGTCCTCGCCGAGGTCCTGCGCTCGGCCGGCCCCGACCGGGCACGGATCGCCGAGGCCTGGCCGCACGTCGCCGTCGAGGGCACCCGCGGGCCGGTCCGGTTCTCCCGCGAGCCGGGCGGCCGCGTCTGGCAGTGGGCCTGGCCGCCGGTGCAGGTCGCCGACCGGGACCCGGCCGCGCCGGACCGCTTCCGGGTCCTCCACACCGGCTGACAGCACACCACCCCCGCGCAGGAAGTCGGCCGGTCCGACTTCCTGCGCTCAGTGGCAGCCCCTCGTGGGGCGAGCCCGGGCGTCAGGCTTCGGCGCGCAGCCGGGTCCGGGTGCGCATCAGGATCCGGCCGAGCATGTTCTTGCCCGTTCCGGTGCTTCCGCGGCCCCAGTAGTGGTCGGTGGTGGTGTCCTCGACGATCTCCTGGTCGGCGGTGGACAGCAGGACGGCGCGGATGTCCTCGTGCGTGCGGAACTTGGCCTCCACCGCGCGGCGCATCACGTCGTCCTTGACCCGCTCCCAGTCCCGCCGCAGCGGCTTGGAGCGGTCCCGGCCCAACTCGGCGGCGCGCAGCGGGGTGCGGGCCCGGCGGATCAGGTCGGCGTGGCGGGTGCCGGGGAACTTCTGGGCCTGGAAGTAGTGTTCCGAGGTCGGCCAGGTGTGGCCGTCGAGTTCCAGGCCGTGGGCGGAGAAGTTGGAGAAGCAGCCGTAGGGGACGTCGTCGGCGCCGTAGAAGTAGATCGTCATCCGGGTCTCGTGGTCGCTCGCGGGTGGCGGGCGGGTGGCGGGCGGGTCAGTCGCCGGTGGGCAGGGCGGTGTGTCCCCTGCCGATCCACCGGCCGGCCGGTCGCCGTGGCGGGCGTACGACGATCCGGCCGAAGCTCTTCCGGCCGACCAGCTCCACGCGCAGCGTGACCGGTGTGGCGGCGTCCCGGGTCTGGCGGTTCCTGACCCTGCCGAACTCCAGTGCCAGGGCGTCGGCGTCGACCACGATGCCCGGTCCGGTGATCAGCGTCAGGGTCTTGCCGCGCATGTCCAGGTCGATCCGCAGGGTGTCCTGGGTGATCACCGCCTGGGTGAAGTCGAGCGTCACGTCGCTCCACTCCAGGCAGAGGCCCAGTCGGCGCGGCACCACCCAGCGTCCCGTCCGTTTGAGCGTGGTCCACTTCTGATCGATCCGCACGACGTCCTTGGCCACCTCCGCCACGGCCCCGCCGCCGAAGAGCGACACGGGCGGCAGGTCGACGGTGAGTTCGGCCAGTTCGCCGACCGTCCGCGCCGACAATGCGGCTTCCAGACGCTCGTCCAGTTCGTCCGCGGTCAGCCGGCCCTCGCCCGCCGCGACCCGCAGCAGTTCGGCCACCCGGTCCCGGTCCGCGTGGGAGGCCCGCAGTCCGGGAGCGGGGTTCGCGGGGCCGGCGGGGTTCGCGGGGCCGGCGGTGGGCGAGATCTCTCCCGGCATGCGTCCTTGTCCTGAGCTTGATCGTGGCTTCGTGGTCCGTACGACGGTGTTCAACGCTATAGCGCGACCGGTGTTCCCGCCAGGGCGGTTCCGAGCGTCCGGGCCCGCCTCGGCGGTGCGGGAAAGCCGTGGCGGCGAGAGGAGTTGGAGGATTCCGTCGCCGCCGGGTGACGGGCGCTCACCGCGTGGTCACGGCGGGGCGGCGGTCTTGTCCGCGGCGCCGGGCCGGGGGGTGCCGTCGACCGCGACACAGATGCCGAACACGCGGTCGTGACCGGTCCAGCCGTTGACGCGGCCCCGGTTGTTGCTGATCTGCACGCGTCTGCGGGCCGGGTCGACGGCGGACACCAGGTGCAGGTAGACGGTTCCGGCGACGCGGGCGAGGACGATGTCCCCCGGTGCGAGCCTGGCCGGGTCGACGGGGGCGACGCGCACCGGCTGCCGGCTGCGGATCAGGGGGACCATCGAGGAACCGCTCGGCCGGAACTCGACCGTGGCCCCGCCGGCGACCCTGGCCGCCACCGCATCCAATGCACCCATCGGGCGATCGTGGCAGACCGGGGCGGGCTCGGCCCACCGGTTTTCCGCTCACCCGGACCGGGTGCCGGCGGTCGGGAGCCGGGCCACGCCGCCCTCTCCCCTGGCCTGCACGCGGTGAACCACCGTGCCGGGAGGGGCCGTTGAGCGGGTCGGGGCGCGCGACGCGTCCCGACCCGTTCCGCGACCCCTGGAGGACCCCGTGCCCGCCACCCCCCGTTCCGTCCGGACCACCGGCCTGCTGCTGGCCGCCGGCCTGATCTCCGCCGTCGGCCTCGCCGCCACCACCGCCACCGCCGCCCCGGCCCCCGGCACGCCGAACGTGGTGGCCGCCCGGGCGACGCCCACGTCCAAGCCCTCGCCCGCGCCGTACTTCTCCCTCTGCTCGGGCGGCACCTACTCCTCCTACGCGGTGTTCGAGAAGCGCGGCAACATGTCGACCACGATCGTCCCGCCCGGCCAGTGCGTCACCCTCGACCTGACCGGCCAGCGCAACGAGAAGGTCACCCTGTTCGGGCTGCGCCCCAACGGCCAGGCCTTCAAGATCGCCACCGACTACTTCGACGACGCCGACGGCGAGCACATCCGCACCCTCGGCACCCCGGACCGCAACGACTGGACCACCTTCTAGGCGCCCCCGCCGCCGGGCCGCCCGGTTCCCGGGGAACCGCGGGCTCCCCGGGGACCCCCGGGACCCCGGGACCCCCGGGAACCGCGGGTCCGTACGCGAAGTCATATCCGGTATGAACGCCGATACCACCCGAAACGCAATCCAATCGCCCCCGCCGACCCCGACGCCTCCTCAACTCGACCGCAGGAGGCTGCTGCTGAGCGGTGCCGGAGGCCTCGGCGCGCTCGCCGTCGCGGGCGGGGTCGGCTGGTGGGCGCGCCGGGGTGACGTGCGCGGCCCCCGGCTGTGGAGCTCGCCCGACCTGGGCGGGCGGGTCGTCCTGGGCGCCGGGGAAGGCACCGGGGAGGCAGCCGGGGCGCAGCAGGGGCTGTTCGCCTCGGGGTACGACGGCAGTGTGCGTTCGCTCGACCCGCGTACGGGCGCGGTGCGCTGGAGCCGGGTGGTCGGGGCGGCGGCGCCCGTGAACGGCTCGGACGGTTCGGACGGCCTCGGTGGGTGGCAGCTGGACAACTCGGGCGGGTGGCCGCTGGCTTCGGGGGACGGCGTGGTGTGCGTGGTCTCCACCGGCGGGGTGCACGTCCTCGACGCGGTGTCGGGCGAGGTGCGGTGGGAGGCGCCGCTGCCGGAGTGGGACGAGTCCGCGTGGCAGCAGGAGCCCGTCGTCGGCGGTGGCGGCGTGTTCACGGCGTACGGCACCTCGCTGCGCTGCCACGACGCGACCTCCGGCGCGCTGCGCTGGAGCAGCGATCCGGGTGTCTCGGGCGCCCTGGCGCTGGCCGGGGACACCGTGTTCGCCGCCGCCCGCTACGGCGGGGTGCTGGCGTTCGACGCGCGCGGCGGTGAGCGGCGCTGGGCGCAGGACGCGGTCGCCGCCGTCGGCGACGCCCCCGTCGTCCACCGGGGTGTCGTGCACGTCCGGCAGACGGATCCGGGGGCGGCGTCCTCGACCGTCTTCGCGCTGGACGCGGCGACCGGGCGGGTGCTGTGGCAGCGCGGGCGGCTGCCGGTGGCGGGGCCGTTGTCGGTCGCCGACCAGGCGGTGTGCCTGCTCAGCGGGGGTCGGCTGACGGCGCTGGACGCGCGGACGGGCGACTCGCTGTGGACGGTGGAGGCGCCCCTGGGCCTGGGGCGCGGGATGAGTTCGATGGCCGCGGCGGACGGCAGCGTGTACGTGGGGACGAACGACGACCGGCTGTTCGCGTTCGACCTCGCGACGGGCCGGCCGCGCTGGCGGGACGAGCCGCGGCGGATCAGGGAGGACGGCGCGTACACCAGGGTGTTCCTGGCCGCGGCCGGGTCGGCGGTGTTCCGGGGCAGCCGGACCGGGCTGCACGCCCTGGGTGCGCTGCCGTCGGCCTGAGGGCCGAGGGTCGGGGGCCGGGGGCCGGGAGTCGGGGGGTCGCCGGCCGTGCGGAGTGGGAAGTCGGCCGGTCCGACGTCCCACTCCGTTGCCGACCGACCGTCAGCGTGCCGTTGTCGCAGCCTCGTTCCAGCGGCGTCGGTGGAGGTGGTGCGGCACGGGCGGGACGGGCGGTTCGGGTGGCACGGGGCGGCTGGTCGTGGCGGTGCGGGTGTCGGCGCACGGGTTCGTCGGCAGTGATGTGCCGGGCGTCGTGAAGAACCGCTGGTCACGGTGGTAGCCGCCGGGTTCCGCGGGGCCCGCCCTTTGCTAGGATCCGCCGCGCCGGACAGTTGATCAAGGAGAACAGTGGCGGACCAGGAGCGGGTGGAGCTGGCGTACGCGCCGACGGCCGAGGACTTCCGCGAGGCGTTCGCCGCCCAGGCCCGGCACACCACCGCGGGCCTGCTGATGCGGGTGCTGGTGTGGGTGCCGGCCGTCATCTCCGGGCTCGGCGGCGTGCTGAACGCGGTGGACGGCCAGGCGGGCGTTTCGGACGTGCTCGCGACGGCCGCGTTCGTGGCACTGGCCCTGTTCGTGCCGCGCTACCAGCTCCTCTCGGCGCAGCGGCGGGTCGCTCGGCGCGGCGGTGAGTACCGCGCGGTGGTGGACACCGCCGGGGTGCGCGTCACGGACGCGCGCGGTACCCGTGACCTGTCCTGGGCGCGGCTGTCGCGTTCGCTGGAGACCGAGAGCCAGTTCGTGGTGCTGAGCGGCAGCGGCAACTGCCTGATCACCCTGCCCAAGCGCGGCACCTCCTCCCCCGACGCGCTGCGTGCCCTGATCGCCCGGCACACCACGCCCTTCACCCGGGCGGCGGGCTCGAGGTCCTGACGGGGCTGCGGGTCCGCCCGCGGGTCCGGCGGCGGGTTCACCGGTGCCTGCGCGCGGGCCCTCTCGACGCGGGCGCGTGCGGGGCCGCATCCTCGTGACGGTGCGGTGACCGCACCGGTGACCGCCCCCAGTGGAGGAGCCCCCCGTGGACCGTCTCGTCCTGGACCCGACCGGCCGTGACCGCGACGCCGAGACCGCCGAGCTGCACGGGCGCGGACCGGCCACGCCCGTCGACATCCTGGGGGTGCGGGCCTGGGCGGTGGCCGACCCGGCCCTGCTGGAGGACCTGCTCAAGGACGCCCGGGTGTCCAAGGACCCGCTGCGGCACTGGCCGGCCTTCGCCGAGGTGGTGCCCACCTGGCCGCTGGCCCTGTGGGTGAGCGCCCGCAACATGTTCACCGCGCACGGCGCGGACCACCGCCGGCTGCGTCGCCTGGTGGGCACCGCGTTCACCGCGCGCCGGATCACCGCCCTGGCCGAGCGCGTCGAGCAGCTGACCGACGCCCTGCTGGACGGCCTGGCCGCCGCCGGCCCGGACACCCCGGTGGACCTGCGAGAACGCCTGGCCTACCCGCTGCCGATCCAGGTCATCGCCGAACTCCTGGGCTTGCCGGAGGACTTGAAGGAGCGCTTCCGCACCGCCGTCGACCGGGTCTTCGACACCACCCTCACCCCCGAGGAGTCCGGGGCGAACACGGCGGAGTTCTACGCGATGCTGGACGGGCTGATCGCCGCCAAGCGCCGCGAGCCGGGCGAGGACATGACCTCCCAGCTGATCGCCGCCCGCGACACCGAGGGCGAGGGCGCGGACGGCGGCGCCCTGACCGAGGAGGAACTGCGCGACACCCTGCTGCTGGTCGTCTCGGCCGGCTACGAGACCACCGTCAACCTGATCGACAACGGCATCGCGAACCTGCTCACCCACCCCGACCAACTCGCCCTGGTGCGCGCGGGCAAGGCCGGCTGGGGCGACGTGGTCGAGGAGGCGCTGCGCCGCGACGCCCCCGTCGCGCACCTGCCGCTGCGCTACGCCGTGGAGGACATCGAGCTGCCCGGCGGGGTCACCATCCCGCGGGGCGAGGCGATCCTCGCCTCCTACGCCGCCGCCGGGCGCCACCCCGCCCGTTACGGCGACAGCGGCGCGGACTTCGACGTCACCCGCCCGGCGAAGGACCACCTCGCCTTCGGTCACGGCCCGCACTTCTGCCTCGGCGCCCCGCTGGCCCGCCTGGAGGGGCAGACCGCGCTGCGCAAGCTCTTCGAGCGCTTCCCCGACCTCGCCCTCGCCCCGCACGCCGAGCTGCGGCCCGTCGAGTCGTTGATCTCCAACGGGCACCACACCCTGCCGGTCCTGCTCGGCCGGCCGGCCCCGCAGGCACCGCAGGCCTCCTGACCACCCGGGGGCCTCTCCGTTCCGGGCCTGCGCGGGAGGTCGGCCCGTCCGACGTCCTGCGCAACGGCCCCGGTGCCCGCCGCCCTACGGCCTCCCCGCCGCCTGCCCGGTGGTCGAGGACGGCGGGTACGGCGTGGCGGTGCGCGCCCCTGTCAGATGTCAGGGACCGCTGCGGCCTGCGCGTTCCTAGGCTGACGGGCACCGGCCGCCATCCGTTGCCGGCCGCCCGTACCAGTCAAGGGAGAACCACCCCATGCGCAGGATCACCCACACCCTGGCCGCCCTCGCCCTCGCCACCGCCGCCCTGACCGCGCTGGGCACCGGCAGCGCCGGCGCCGCCGACGGCTCCTGGGCGAACTGCCCGTCCGGCGCGGTCTGCGTCTACCCGCAGAACCAGGACCCGGCCGCCTCCCCCAGCGAGGTGTACTGGAGCTACGGCGCCCACAACCTGAGCAACCAGTACGGCAACCACTGGGTGCTCAACAACCAGACCGGCGGCGCCCACGCGCACCTGTGCCGGGGCTCGGGCGGCGCGGACTGCGTCTACGACATCCCGGCCCAGAACGGCGTCTACTACGACCTGGGCCCGATCAACTCCATCACCCTCGAACGTCCCTGACGTCCCGTCACACATCAGGAACCGAGGAGGTGTCCGCCGCACCGGGGGGAGCGGCAGGCACCTCCCTTTTCCCGTCCCGGACCGCGGCGCACAGGAAGCCGGCACGGGCGTTCAGGTGCGGGTTGTGCGGGTGGCTTGGGTGCGGCAGTGGGCGAGGGCGTACCTGATGCGGGTGTCGGGGTTGGGGGTGGTGGTGAGGAGTTCGCCGGCGGTGACGAGGGCGGTCCAGTAGGTGGTGGGGTCGCCGGTGCGGGGGAGGGGGTGGGCGGCGGCGAGGGAGAGGTAGGCGGTGGTGAGGTTGCCGGTGGTGAGCCAGCGGTCGAGGCCGTGTTGGTGGCCGGGGCGGATGCCGCCCATGGCGTCGACGGCGGTGAGGAAGTGGGCGACGACGGTGCGTTCGGTGGGGG